>NZ_MLQM01000151.1:0-13140 GCF_001854525.1 Mycobacterium talmoniae | reverse complement strand
GCTCCTCGGTCTCGGCCTCGGCCCGCTCGACGGTGAGGACTTTGGCTCCGGCCTCGGCGGCGGCCACCAGTTCCTCGGCCGCCGCGTAGGCCCGAGACGGGGTCGCCGCATCCCGGGCCAGCCCCAGCGCCTGCTGCCGGCGCTGCCGCGCCTGCGGATCGGTGGCCAGCCGCCGCGCCCGCCCCACGTGTCCGCCGCTGACCGACGCCGCCCAGTCGGCCTCCTCGGCCGAGAGCCCGTCGCCGTCGGCGAGCACCTGCGCGCTCGCGGTGGCCGACGGGGTGACCAGCGCGATGCGCCGGCACCGCGAGCGCAGCGTGACCGCGATGTCCTCGGGGTCCACCGACGGCGCGCACAGCAAAAACACCGTCGACGGCGGCGGCTCCTCGACGACTTTGAGCAGCGCGTTGGCCGCGCCCTCGGTGAGCCGGTCGGCGTCCTCGATCACCACGATCTGCCAGCGGCCGGTGCTGGGCCGCCGGGCCGCGGTCTGCACGATCGCCCGCATCTCGTCCACACCGATGGACAGCCCCTCGGGGATGACCCGTCGCACATCGGCGTGGGTGCCGGCCATCGTCGTCGTGCAGACCCGGCACTGCCCGCAGCCCGGAACCTCCGGCGAGGTGCACTGCAGCGCGGCGGCAAAACACAGCGCGGCCACCGAGCGCCCCGACCCCGGCGGGCCGGTCACCAGCCAGGCGTGGGTCATGGTTCCACCGCCCGAGCGGGTGTGAGACGAATCACTACGCGCGGCCCAGGCGGCGGCCAGCAGCTCGGCTTCCACCGACTCCTGGCCCACCAGCCGCGTAAAAACCCCGGACATCACCGGCAACAGTAATCCGCGTGCCCGACGCCGCCGAGGATCGGCGGTTGTGCTGCGGGTTTTAAGCTACGTTTTGGTCGGCGCCGACCGATACGGTGGGCTGGTGAACACGACCGCAGCACTGCCCGGACGGATCAGCGCATTCGTCCGCTGGCTGGCGCGCACCCCGTGGCCGGTGTTCACGCTGAGCATGCTGCAAGCCGACATCATCGGCGGCCTGTTCGTGCTCGGCTTCCTGCGTTTCGGGCTGCCGCCCGAGGACCGCATCGAGTTGCAGGATCTGCCCCGCACGAACTTGGCGATCTTCGTGACCGCGATCGCGCTGCTGTTCCTCACCGGGGTTTCGGTGAGCGTGCGGCTGCTGGTGCCGGTGTTCCGCTGGCAACGCCGCGACAGCCTGCTCACCGACACCGATCCGGCGACCACCGAGCTGGCCCGCTCCCGGGCGCTGCGGATGCCGTTCTACCGCACGCTGATCAGCCTGGGGTACTGGTCGGTCGGCGGCATCGTGTTCACCGGCGCCACCTGGCCGGTGGCCAAGCACGCGGTGCCGGTGGTCGCGGTCGCCACCGCGCTGGGTGCGGCCGCGACCGCGATCATCGGCTACCTGCAGTCCGAGCGGGTGCTGCGGCCGGTGGCCGTGTCCGCGCTGCGCGCCGGCCTGCCGGAGAATGTGCAAGCGCCCGGCGTCATGTGGCGTCAACTGCTGACCTGGACGCTGTCCACCGGGGTGCCGCTGCTGGCGATCGTGTTGGCCGTGGTGGCCGACAAGACCGCGCTGCTGCAAGCCTCCCCGGAGAAGCTGTTCACCCCGATCCTGTTGATGGCGCTGGTCGCGTTGGCCATCGGGTTGGCCAGCACCGTGTTGGTGGCCATGTCGATCGCCGACCCGCTGCGCCAGCTGCGCTGGGCGCTCGGTGAGGTGCAGCGCGGTAACTACAACGCGCACATGCAGATCTACGACGCCAGCGAGCTGGGCCTGCTGCAGGCCGGCTTCAACGACATGGTGCGCGACCTGGCCGAGCGGCAGCGGCTGCGGGACCTGTTCGGCCGCTACGTCGGCGAGGACGTGGCCCGGCGCGCCCTGGAGCGGGGCACCGAGCTGGGCGGGCAGGAACGCGACGTCGCCGTGCTGTTCGTCGACATGGTCGGCTCCACCCAGCTGGCGGCCACCCGGCCGCCCAGTGAGGTCGTCAACCTGCTCAACGAGTTCTTCCGGGTCGTGGTGGACACCGTCGGGCGGCACGGCGGATTCGTCAACAAGTTTCAGGGTGACGCCGCGCTGGCGATCTTCGGCGCCCCGATCGAGCATCCCGACGCCGCCGGGGCGGCGTTGGCCGCCGCCCGCGAGCTGCACGACGAGCTGCTGCCGGTGCTGGGGGCCACCGAGTTCGGGATCGGGGTGTCCTCCGGCCGGGCCATCGCCGGTCATATCGGCGCCCAGGCGCGGTTCGAGTACACCGTGATCGGCGACCCGGTCAACGAGGCGGCCCGGCTCACCGAGCTGGCCAAACTGGAAAACGGTCACGTGCTGGCCTCGGCGATCGCGGTCAGCGGTGCGCTGGATGCCGAGGCGTTGCGCTGGGATGTCGGCGAGATCGTGGACCTGCGCGGACGCACGGTGCCCACTCAGTTGGCCCGGCCGCTGAATCTGGCGGTGACCGCCGAGGCGCCCCGAGAAACCGGCACCAGCGCAGCCCCATAGTCTGAGAAGCCTCTAAGGGAACGCCCGCCGCCGCCGACCGCATCCCCAGCGGCGTTGAGGGCTGCCGGCTTATTGGCAGATCGAAATCGGTGTTAGCCCGATTGCCGGAAGACCTCGTGCCACAGCGTCGGCGGGATGCTGAATTCACCGGGGTCGGTGAGGTTGGGCATCAGGCTGTCCGGGTCCAATCCGTCCACGCCCGTGCCGCCGATGTCCACCGGATCCGGCAGATCGACGGTGCCGCTCACCAGGTTGTCGGCGTCCGGGCCAAGCAATTGCAGCAGGTTGAGGAACTCTTGGTCCATGTCCTGGCTGGAGCCGGCGGACAGTTGGATCGCGGGCACCTCGACGTCGGGCAGGGCCGGGTTGACCGGGGTAGCGGCGATCACGCCGGCACCCGCGAGGGCGACGCCGGCGGCGATGCAGCAACACACGGTCAGCCGCATAGCTCCCCTTGATAGTCGCCGCCGTGACAACTGTCACATTCCAACATCGGTCAGCTTACCTGAGAACAGACTGAGCAACAACCGGTTTTGCGGTTAAGAACAATCAGCTGAGCCTGAGAACGTGCGCAGGAATGCAAGTTGACCAGGGCCGATGCCCCACGCCCCCGGCGCCGCCGGGTCCGGCCACGGCGCGGGTCCGGCGAAGTCCCGGCACGGGGCCGCTTTAGCGTTTGGCGGCCTTTTTGGCCGCGGTCTTGCGCGCGGTTTTCTTCGCGGCCCGTTTGACCGGCCCGCGAGCCCGGCGCTCGGCCAGCAGTTCGGCCGCGCGCTCATCGGTGATCGACACCACGTCGTCGCCCTTGCGCAGGCTGGCGTTGGTCTCACCGTCGGTGACATACGGCCCGAACCGGCCATCCTTGATCAGCATCGGCTTACCCGTCGCCGGGTCATTGCCCAGTTCCCGCAACGGCGGCGCCGACGCGGCTTGCCGACCGCGCCGTTTCGGCTCGGCGTACAGCTTCAACGCTTCATCGAGGGTGACGGTGAACAGCTGGTCCTCGGTGGCCAGCGACCGGGAGTCGGTGCCGCGCTTGAGGTAGGGCCCGTAACGGCCGTTCTGCGCGGTGATCTCCTCACCGGAGGCCGGGTCCACGCCCACCACCCGCGGCAGCGACAGCAGCTTGAGCGCGTCTTCCAGCGTCACCGTCTCCAGGTCCATGCTGCGCAGCAGCGACCCGGTGCGCGGCTTGGGGCCGGTGGGTTTCTTGCCCTTCTTGGTGGCGCCCTGATCCGGTTCGTCCTCGGGCGGCTCCGGCAGGATCTCGCTGACATACGGCCCGTAGCGACCGTCTTTGGCGACGATCTCGTGTCCGGTCTGCGGGTCCACCCCCAACACCCGGCCCTCCTGCGGGGTGGCGAATCGCTTTTCGGCGACGTCGAGGGTCAGCTCGTCGGGGGTCAGCGTGCCGTTGAGGTTGGCCCGCTGCGGGGTGGGTTCACCGTCGTCGCCGGCGACCATGCGCTCCAGGTACGGCCCGTTCTTGCCCACCCGCACATACACCGGGCGGCCCTCGGCGTCGTCGAACAGCTTGATGGAGTTGACTTCCCGGGCGTCGATCCCTTCCAGGTTGACGCCCACCAACTTCTTGAGCCCGCCGGAGCGCGCCACCGAATCCTCCACCCCGTGGTCGCCGCCGAAGTAGAAGTTGTTCAGCCAGTTGGTGCGGTGCTCGTGGCCCGCGGCGATCTCGTCGAGCTCGTCTTCCATCGCGGCGGTGAACCCGTAGTCGACGAGCCGGCCGAAGTGCTGCTCCAGCAGCCCGGTGACCGCGAACGCCACCCACGACGGCACCAGGGCGCTCCCCTTCTTGTGCACGTAACCGCGGTCCTGGATGGTCTTGATGATCGACGAGTACGTCGACGGCCGGCCGATGCCGAGCTCTTCGAGTGCCTTGACCAGCGACGCCTCGGTGTAGCGGGGCGGCGGGTTGGTGGCGTGCCCGTCCGGGGTCAGCTCGGTGGCGTCGACCCGCTGGCCTTCGGTCAGGTGCGGCAGGCGCCGCTCGGCGTCGTCGGCCTCGCCGCCGGCCAGCTCGTCCACGGTCTCCACATAGGCCTTGAGGAAGCCCGGGAAGGTCAGCGTGCGCCCGCTGGCGGAGAACACCGCCTGCCGGTCACCGGAGGCCCCGGCGATCCGCAGGCTCAGCGTGGTGCCGCGGGCGTCGGCCATTTGCGAGGCGACGGTGCGCTGCCAGATCAGCTCGTAGAGCCGGAAGTCGTCGCCGTCGAGCTCGCGGCGCACCGCGTCGGGGGTGGCGAACGTCTCACCCGCCGGCCGGATCGCCTCGTGCGCTTCCTGCGCGTTTTTCACCTTGCGGGTGTACTGGCGCGGCGACGGCGAGACGTACTCCTCGCCGTAGAGCTGGCGGGCCTGGGTACGGGCGGCGTTGATCGCCGACTCCGACAACGTCGTCGAGTCGGTCCGCATATAGGTGATGTAGCCGTTCTCGTAGAGCCGCTGCGCGATGCTCATCGTCCGCTCGGCGGAGAACCGCAGTTTGCGGCTGGCTTCCTGCTGCAGCGTCGAGGTCATAAACGGCGCGTACGGACGCCGGGTGTAGGGCTTTTCCTCCACCGACGCCACCGACAGCTGCGCCCCGGCCAGCCCGCCGGCCAGCGCGCCCGCGGCGGCCTCGTCGAGCACCACCACCTCGTCGGGTTTGCGCAGCGCACCCAGCGAGTCGAAATCCCGCCCGGTGGCCACCCGCATGCCGTCGACGCTGGTCAGCCGGGCGGTGAAGGTGGGTGGGGCCGCGTTCGGGTCGGATACGCTGGCGTCCAGTTCGGCGACCACATCCCAGTAACTGGCGCTGCGGAACGCCATCCGGTCGCGTTCACGCTGCACGATGATGCGGGTCGCCACCGACTGCACGCGGCCGGCCGACAGTTTCGGCGCGACCTTCTTCCACAGCACCGGGCTGACCTCGTAGCCATACAGCCGATCCAGGATGCGACGGGTTTCCTGCGCGTCGACCAGGTCGAGGTCTAGGTCGCGGGGCTGTTCGGCGGCGGCGCGGATCGCCGGCTCGGTGATCTCATGGAAGACCATCCGCCGGACCGGGATCTTGGGCTTCAGCGTCTCCAGCAGATGCCAGGCGATGGCTTCGCCTTCGCGGTCACCGTCGGTGGCCAGATACAGTTCGTCGACGTCCTTGAGCAGGCCTTTGAGCTCGGTGACGGTGCTCTTTTTATCCGGGCTGATGATGTAGAGCGGTTCGAAGTCGGCGTCGACGTTGACCCCCAGCCGCGACCACGGCTCACTCTTGTACTTCGCGGGCACGTCGGCGGCGTTGCGGGGCAGGTCGCGGATGTGTCCCCGCGACGACTCGACGATGTAGTTCGAGCCCAGGTAGCCAGCTATTTTGCGCGCCTTGGTGGGCGACTCGACAATGACGAGTCGCCGCACGCTTCCATTTCCGCCGCTGCCGCGGGCGCTCACCAATGGGTCAGCCACCTTGCGCTTACGCTCCACTTCTTTCCGCCCCGACAGGTCGAGCGACCGTGCGCCTTCCACCTGTGGACAACTGACAATTTCGCACCTTGGGCGGGCCGACGCAAACCGCCTCCCCGTGCGACCGCCATCCGGATGTCCGGAAAGCGGCCGCTAAACACTCGGCCAGCAGGCCTTCGCCGCAGCAGTGTCAGGTGGCTCCCCCACGTTCTCTAACAGGCGCAACAGTCTACGTCGCCCGCTGATCCGCAGCGCCGGTCGGGCACCGCGGGTACCGATCAGGGTAGGGGCGATACCGACCCGCATCAACGCCGACGCCAGCGGCGAATGGGTGTCCGGCGCGTGCGGGTCCAGGCCCAGCAGGTAGCGGTCGGCCTCGGGGGCACCGGCCGCCAGCGTCCACGCCCGCAGCTCCCGCGGCCCGGGTAGCCACTGTGGAGGCACGGTCTTGACCGCCCCACGCGTCCACTGGGCGGCCAGCGGGCGCAGCCGCGGATCGACGGCCGTGCGCACCAGCGGGGTGTCCTCGTCGGTCTGCCCGATCTCCGGCGGCAGACCCGCCTCGAGCATCATGTCCGCCAGCGCCGCGGCGCGCCACGGGTGCTCGACCACCACCGACAGCCGGGCCCCGTCACCGACCACCACGATCTGGCCGGTGGCCGCCAACACCCCGGTGAGGTCGGCGACGGCGGGCGGCACCGACTCAGCCGAGAAGAAGGACAGCTGACTCACGCCACCGACAGTAGGCCAGTCGGTAGGTGATGCCGCCGCAATACCGGGCCCGACTAACAGGAAAACCCCCCGGCTGACCCGTGAGGGACTGCGCGGGGGGTTTGCCGTCAGCGGCGATTACTCAGATGGAGCGGACGCCCGTGGCCTGCGGACCCTTGGGGCTCTGGCCGACCTCGAACTCGACTCGCTGATTCTCCTCAAGGGTGCGGAAGCCGGATCCCTGGATTTCCGTGTAGTGGACAAACACATCGGCGGATCCGTCCTCGGGCGCGATGAAACCGAACCCCTTCTCCGCGTTGAACCACTTCACAGTTCCCTGTGGCATTTGTCGATCTTTCCTTCTCTTCGTACCCGGTGCGGTGCACCGTTGTTCGGTGCACCGTGTTTCGGTGCCCCGGGCCCGTCCCGGCCGCCCTACCTTGGTGGTGTCGCCGGACTGGACCGACCTACGCCCTCACAGGAACTGCGGCCGCAACAAAAGATCCTGCGAAAGTGTGACACGAACACAGAAGCTACGACCGTTCATCAGTCAACCATGTTCGGCGCATAAGCGACAGTCTCTGGTGATCAGCTGAGTAACGGCTTGGTGAACAATTCAGTCGGCGGGCTCCGGTGACGACGGTGAGGGACAGTAACGGCAATGGCGAATTTCGGCACCGATCTGCTGGCCGCCGCGCTCGCCGGCACCGACTCGGCCGAGGGTCCGCTGCGCCACGTCACGGAGTTGCCGGCGCGCCGCGGTGCGCCGCAGCGCTGGCCGGCCTGGGCCGAACCCGACGTGGTTGCCGCGTTCGTCGACCGCGGGATCAGCCTGCCGTGGTCACACCAAGTCGACGCCGCCGACCTGGCTCACCGCGGCCGGCACGTCGTGGTGAGCACCGGCACCGCCTCCGGGAAGTCACTCGCCTACCAGCTGCCGGCGCTGAACGCGCTGGCCACCGACGCCCGCGCCCGGGTGCTCTACCTGTCGCCGACCAAGGCGTTGGGCCATGACCAGTTGCGCACCGCGGCGGCGTTGACCGCCGCGGTCCCGCGGCTTCGCGACGTGGCGCCCACCGCCTTTGACGGCGACAGCCCCGCCGAGGTGCGCCGCTTCGCCCGGGAACGCTCCCGGTGGGTGTTCACCAACCCGGACATGCTGCACCTGTCGTTGTTGCGCAACCACGCCCGCTGGGCGGTGTTCCTGCGCGGCCTGCGTTTGGTGATCGTCGACGAATGCCACTACTACCGCGGGATTTTCGGCTCGAATGTGGCGATGGTGCTACGTCGGTTGCTGCGGCTGTGTGCACGCTACGCCGCCGCGCCGGCGGCGACACCCACGGTGATCTTCGCCAGCGCCACCACCGCGGCGCCGGGTGCCACCGCCGCGGCGCTGATCGGGGAGCCGGTCGAGGAGATCACCGACGACGGGTCCCCGCAGGGCGCCCGCACGGTGGCGATGTGGGAACCGGCGCTGCGCGCCGACGCCGGCGGCGAAAACGGTGCCCCGGTGCGGCGGTCGGCCGGCGCCGAAGCGGCCCGGGTGATGGCCGATCTGATCGCCGAGGGCGCGCGCACGCTGACCTTCGTGCGGTCCCGCCGCGGTGCGGAATTGACCGCGCTGAGCGCCCGGGCCCGGTTGCAGGACATCGCCCCCGAACTGGCCGGCAAGGTGGCGTCCTACCGGGCCGGTTACCTCGCCGAAGACCGTCGCGCCCTCGAACATGCGTTGGCCGACGGTGAGCTGCGCGGCTTGGCCACCACCAGCGCACTGGAATTGGGCGTCGACATCGCCGGACTGGACGCGGTGGTGCTGGCCGGCTTTCCCGGCACGGTCACCTCGTTCTGGCAGCAGGCCGGCCGGTCGGGGCGACGCGGTCAGGGCGCGCTGATCGTGTTGGTCGCCCGGGACGACCCGCTGGACACCTACCTGGTCCATCACCCGGAGGCGTTGCTGGACAAGCCGATTGAGCAGGTGGTCATCGACCCCGCTAACCCCTACGTGCTGGGGCCGCAGTTGCTGTGCGCAGCAACCGAACTCCCCCTCGAGGAGGGTGAGGTCGATCGGCTGGGCGCCACCCAGGTGGCCGCGGCGCTGGTCGACGACGGGCTGCTGCGCCGGCGCTCCGGCCGATACTTCCCGGCTCCCGAGGTTGATCCGCACCCCGGGGTCGACATCCGCGGCTCCACCGGCGGCCAAATCGCCATCGTGGAGGCCGACACCGGGCGGCTGCTGGGCGGCGTGGGCGCCGGGCAGGCCCCGGCAGCGGTGCATCCCGGCGCGGTGTATCTGCACCAGGGCGAGGTGTATCTGGTCGACTCGCTGGACTTGCCCGGCGGGGTCGCCTTCGTGCACAGCGAGGATCCGGGCTACGCCACGTTCGCGCGCGAACTCACCAACATCACCGTGACCGGCGAGGGTGAACGCGCGACGTTCGGGTCGGTCCGCCTGGGCCTGGTTCCGGTGAGCGTGACCAATCAGGTCGTCGGGTATCTACGCCGCCGACTCGACGGGGAGGTGCTCGACTTCGTCGAGTTGGACATGCCGGCGTCCACGCTGCCCACCACCGCGGTCGTGTACACGGTCACCCCGGACGCGCTGGCAGAGCACGGCGTCGATCTGCCCCGAATCCCGGGGGCGTTGCACGCCGCCGAACACGCGGCGATCGGGCTGCTGCCGCTGGTCGCCAGCTGCGACCGCGGCGACATCGGCGGGTTGTCCACCGCCGTCGGTCCGGCCGCGCTGGGCGGGTTGCCCAGCGTCTTCGTCTACGACGGCTATCCGGGCGGGGCGGGATTCGCCGAACGCGGATTCCATGCGGCGACGACCTGGCTGGCCGCGACGGCGGCGGCCATCGAGTCCTGCGAATGCCCCCGCGGCTGCCCGTCGTGTGTGCAATCCCCCAAGTGCGGCAACGGCAACGAGCCGCTGGACAAGGCCGGCGCCACCCGAGTGTTGCGTCTGGTGCTCAGCGAACTGACGCACCACAGCTGACCCACGCCGTCGGCGACCGGACCCCTCGAACGGTCGACTCCCATGGACCAGTGTCCTCGACCGCCCGCAACGCCTTCCTCACCGTGCAGAAGAGCGGGCGTGCCGAATACGCGACACAGCGCAACGAACGGTCGGACAACGCGATCCGTTCCCAATCCCGAAGCTCGGGTGCAGCCGAAAAATACCTGGCCGCCGGGGTCGGCGCAACTTATCAGCTAACTTTGGCCGGTGGTCGTCGGCTTGACGGGCGCCAACGATCCCGCGGGATTCCCGGCGCCGACCGAGCCAACCGCGCGGCGTTGGGCCGGTAAAATCCTCGGGTATGGCCCACGACTGGCTGCTCGTGGAAACGTTGGGCAACGAACCCGCCGTGGTCGCCCAAGGGCGCCAGTTGAAAAACCTCGTCCCGATCTCGGTGTTTCTGCGCCGCAACCCGCATCTCGCCGCGATCCAGACCGCCATCGCCGAGTCGGTGCAGACCGGTCAAAGCCTGGCCAGCATCACCGCCAAGAGCGACCGGGTGATCCGCACCGAGCCGGTGCGGATGTCCGACGGCCGGGTGCACGGGGTCCATGTCTGGAGCGGGCCGGCGAACACCGAGCCGCCCGACCGGCCGATCCCGGGCCCGCTGAAGTGGGATCTGACCCTCGGGGTGGCCACCGACACCACCGAATCGCTGGCCAACAGCGGCAAGAACCCCGAGGTCGAAGCCACCCACGGCCGGGCGTTCGCCGAGGACCTGCCCACCCGCGACTTCAACCCGAACGAAAGCAAGATCCTGGCCTTGGCGATCAAGGCCCAACCGGGTCAAACGCTGTGCAGCAGCTGGGATGTCACCGACTGGCAGGGCAACACCATCCGGGTGGGTTTCGTGGCGCGCAATGCCCTGGAGCCGGGGCCCGGCGGCCGTGAGCATCTGATCTCGCGCGGGATGAACTGGCGCGGCGAACTCGAGGGCGGCGCGCTGCCGCCCGACCAGCTAGCGCAGCGGATCCTCAACGGGTTGGCGCAGCCCGGGGTGCATCGGGCGCTGGTCGACCTGCAGCGATGGACGCTGCTGAAGTGGCTCGACGAGCCGTGCCCGTTCTACGACTGGCGGGCCACCGAGACCAGCGCGCAACGGATCCATCCCGACGACGAGCATCTGATGCGGCCGATGACGGCGGAATTCGCGGTCGGGGCCACCGCCCGGGTGCTGCGGCTGCGTGGCCATGACGGGTCCTGGGTGCCGTTGCACGTCACCGTCAACCGCGTCGAACTCGACGACAACACCTTCGCCGGGCTGGTCGCGCTGCGTCTGCCGACCGCCGACGAACTCGCCGAGGCACAGCTGCGCGAGGCCGACACGCCGGCGTCGTCGTAGCCCTATGCCGCGGGGCCGGCCCGCGCCGCGGCCCGTGCCCATCCGACACCCGCGACCGGCACCTCGACGGTGACGACGACATCCAGTCCCCGCACCACGCACCCGGCGGCCTGCGCGGCCATCCGGTCCACCACCCTGGTGGCGCGTGCGCAGGCCGCCTGGGCTCCGCCGGGCAACGCGGCGGCGGCGGCCAGCGCGGCCAAGTCGGCGGTCGCCTGCGCCGCATGCCGCGCCCGCACCGCCGCACCGAGGTAGGCGCCGCCGGCGGTGAGGGACACCAGCACGGCCACCATCGCCGCCGCCAGCACGGTGGCCGAGCCCCGGTCACCGTCCGGGTTCGACGGCCGACACCCCGCTGCCCGCGATGGCCAGGGCGGGCAGCAGGTTCGACCGGGCGGTAACCGTCGCAACGACAAACCCGCCGTCGCGTCGCAGCCCCACCGTCGCCCCGCCGGGCGCGATCTGCCGGGCCACCGCGACCGCGGCGCGGTCGTCGCCGCGGGCGGCCAGCCGGGCGGCTTCCCGGGCGGCGTCGATACAGCGCACCTGCATCGCCACCGCGGTGACCCCGGCCACGCACAGCACCAGCACCGCGACCAGTGCGGTGAGGACCAGCGCGCCCTCGACGGTGCTGGTGCCGGCATCGTCGACTACACCTTGGTGTTCAGGGCGCGGCCGATGACGCGGGTCAGGGCCGCGACGATGGAATCGCCGGTGACGACCGCATACAGGATCGCGCCGAAGGCGGCCGCCGCGATGGTGCCGATGGCGTACTCGACGGTCGACATCCCCGACTCGTCGACGACCAACCAGGCCAGCCGGGTCTGCAGCGCCCGAAACGTGTTGAGTCCCTTCATCGTGTCCTCCTCGGTGGGTTTCCGTCACAGCAGGCCCGCCTGCAGCACGTGGCCGGCCAGCCCGGCCACCGTCGGCACGATGCCCAGACAGACGAACGCCGGCAGGAAGCACAGCCCGAGCGGCCCGGCGATCAGCACCCCGGCGCGTTCGGCGGCCGCGACCGCCGACTGGGTTGCGTCGTGGCGGCACTGGGCGGCCAGATCGGCCACGCCGTCGGCCAGCGCGGCGCCCGAGCGGGCCGATCGCCGGGCCAGCCGCAGCAGCGCCTCGGTGTGCGGGTCGTCCGCCTCCCCGTTCGGCGTCGACCAGGCGACGGCCGGATCGGCGCCCACCGCGAGCAGGGCGGCGGCGCGCTGTAACACCCGGGCCAGCCGCGGCGGCGCGGCCGGCGCGGTCGCGGCGGCGGCGGCCGACACCGCCATGCCGGCGGCCAGGCAGACGGCCAGCACGTCCAGGCTGGACGCCAGCGCCAGCGGGTCGGCCGCGGGGTGCGGCCGCTGCCGCCGCCGCGGAACGGCGGTCCGCCGGCCGGCCCGGGCCCGCACCGCCGTCGGGCCGGCGCCGGTCCATAACGCCAGGGCCAACAACACCGCCGCGGTCCCGTTCATCGCCCCGTCACCCGGTCGGTGATCCGGTCCGACCACAGCAATCCGGCGCAGGTCAACGTCACCCCGGCCACCAGCAACCCGCCGCCGACGTGCCCGCCCAACAGGAACCGCAGCGGGGCGGCCCCGATCAGCTGGCCCAGCAGCACCCCGAGCACCGGCAGGGCGGCCAGGATGGCCGCGGTGGCTCGGGCACCGGCCAGGCTGGCGGTCACGGCCGTCGAAAACCGTTGCCGCTCAGCGAGGTCACGCTGCGCGGCGCGCAACAGGGTGGCCATCGCCAGGCCGTGCCGCTCGGCCAGCTGCCAGCACACCGCCAGCCGCTCCCAGTGGGCGGCGAGCGTCGACGTCGCGGCCATGCCGCGCAGCCCGGCGGGGACGTCGGCGCCCAGGCGGGCACGGGCGGCGACCCCGCGCAGCGCCGCCCCGACCTCCGGGGTCTCGGTTTCGGCGGCCGCCACCGCGACGGCCCGCACCGGCTGGGCGCCGACGCCCAGTTCGCCGACCAGCACCTCCACCGCGGATGCCAGCGCCCGGGTCTCGTCGCGGCCGCACCGGATGCGCCCACGGCGCCGGCAGCGCCCGGCCGCGGTTAACCCCGCCACCGCCGCGGCCAGCAGCCCC
>NZ_MLQM01000150.1:0-13223 GCF_001854525.1 Mycobacterium talmoniae | reverse complement strand
AACCAAAACCACCCCCAGCGGCCCGTTACGCCTCATCTACCCCAACAACGACGACAACCTCACCGACCTCAACTCACGCGGCCGCCACCTCCCCGACGCCAAAACGACCGGCCCCTACACCATCGTGATCAACCTCGACGGCCAAACCACCTACCCCCTCGACGGCCGGTCCGGCGTCACCTACATCACCCTGGGCAACATCCGCGCCCAATACCAACTCAAAACCCCCGACGACGGCGGCCTCAGCGAAGCCAGTCGCGTGCGCTCCCCCGACCGCAAACCAGGCTGGCAGCACCTCGGCCAACCTGACGCCATGACCGTCGCGCAAGCCACCACCTTCGCCCGCCGACTCGCGCAATGGTCGATCACCGGACCTCAACCCAGCAGCGGCCCACGCGCCGCCGCGCCCAAAGACACCAGCTGGCTATCGCTGGTCGGCGCTAAAACCGTCGAAGACCTCACCCCAGACCGCTGGCAGGAATACTCCGAAGGGACTCTCGACGGCGCGATCGCCCCGGACCTCAACCGGCTACGCTTCCCGATCGGCCACGACACCGCCACCGGTGAAGTCGTCGCCCTTGACATCAAAGAGGGCGCCGAGGGGGGCTTTGGACCCCACGGCATGCTCATCGGCACCACCGGATCCGGCAAATCCGAATTCCTCAGAACCATGCTGTGCTCGGCCTGCGCCACCCACCACCCCAACCAGCTCAACATGATGCTCGTCGACTGGAAAGGCGGCACCACCTACCAGGGCATGGAAAACCAGCCACACGTCGTCGGAATCATCACCGACATGGAAGAAGAAGCCGACCTGACCGAACGTTTCGTCGTCACCATGCAAGGCGAGATCAACCGCCGCAAAATCCTCCAACGCGAGGCCGCAAGAAAACTCGGCGTCGCAATCGGCGACTTCCGAGTCTACGAACAGCACCGCCAAGCAGGAGCAGACATCCCCCCCGTGCCGGCCCTGTTCGTCGTGATCGACGAATTCGCCAACCTCATGGCTAAGCACCCCGAATTCGTCGATCCGTTCGTCGAAATCAGCATCGCTGGCCGCAGCCTTCGCATCCACCTGCTGCTGGCCACCCAAGCTATTACCACCCAAGTGTCCAACCAAATCGCCAAACTCGAAGTCAACCTCGACTACCGCATCGCCATGCGCACCGCCACCCCCGGCGAATCCAAGGCCGTGATCGGCAACCCGGAAGCGCACTACATCAAGAAGGGAGAAGAGGGGGAAGGCTACCTGCGCACCGTCCCGGACGAGGATCCCATCAGATTCCGAGCCGCCTACACCGGCGGTACGTACAACCCCCACAAACCCCCGACGGCCGCCACGCCTGCAGTCAGCACCACCGCCGACGATGCGACACCCACGCCGACCTGGGAACCCACTGTAGAACTGTTCACCACCGCCAACGCCACGCGAGACGACCGATGACCACAACGCACACCCCCCAGCTGACCCTGCGCGACGCCGCCCTACGAGTCATGGCCACCGGCTACAACGGCCCGCCGGCCTACATTCCCTGGCGCCCCCCACTTCAAAACCCGACTGCCGTCAACAACCTCATCGCCGCCACCACCCGCCACCACCTCGAAATCCCCATGGGCATCATCGACCTGCCTTACCACCACAAACAACTCCCATGGATGGTCAACCTCACCGGAACAACCGCCTCAGCAGCCATCGGCGGCGCCAAGCAACACGGAAAAACCACCTTCTGCGAAACACTCATCGTGTCGACCGCAGCCACCCACGCACCCACCGATGCGCAATTCTTCTGCCTCGACTTCTCCGCCAGCCGACTCGTCCAACTCGAAGCACTGCCCCACGTCGCCGGCGTAGCCACCCGAACCGACGTTCCCCGTATACGGCGCACAGTGGCCGAACTCAAAGCCATCCGCGACCGCCGCCAAACGCTCTTCACCACCCACCGCATCCCCGGCTGGAACACCTACCGCCAACTACGCACCACCAACCCCGACCACCCAGCAGCACAAGACCCCTACGGCGACATCGTCTTCATCATCGACGGCTGGGACGTCTTCAGCACCGACACCTGGCTCCCCGACCAGCTCAAACCCGACCACGACAAGTTCTTCCTCCCCACCGTCGAAGACCTCCTAAACACCGGCCCCGACCACGGGATCCACACCGTCATCACCTGCACCCGCTGGCAATCGCTACGCGGCAAATTCCGAGACAACCTCCCCCTCAAAATCGACCTACACCAAGCCGACGAAAACGACGCGGGCACCGACATCCGCATCGCCCGCACCGTCCCCGACAAGCCCGGTCGCGCCATCAGCACCGAAAAACAACACATCATGATCGCCGCCCCCCGCCTCGATGGCCAAAACACCATCGCCGGCATCGAAGACACCTACAAACACACCATCGCCACCATCGCCACACAATGGAGCGGCCACCCAACCCCACCCAAACTGGCAGTACTCCCCGCACAGCATCCGATCCGCCAACTCCTCGACGCCAACCCCACCCAACCCACCGACCCCCGCACAACCCGCTGGAAAATCCCGATCGGCATCGCCGAATCAACCGTCGGCACCGCCATCCTCGACTTGGCCGAACAACCACACCTGCTGGTCTTCGGCGAACCCGGATCCGGCAAAACCACCGCCGCACGGGCGATCGCAACAGCAATCACCCAGCGAAACACGCCCCAACAGGTCATATTCATGATCGTCGATTTCCGCGGCGGCCTCAAAGGTGCTGTCCCAGACGACTACATGATGGTCTCTCCTCGAACTCCCTTTTATGTGCGCAACCCCAAAGAGCTGACCCAAGCTGTCCAAGACCTAGAAGCAGGGCTGAGCAACCCCGCACGGCGGACACAGGGCCGCGACATCGTCGTGCTCGTCGACAACTGGCACCAGGTCCTCACCGCCGACCCGATGGCCATGCAAGGACTCACCGACGCGATCATGACCCCCGAATCAGGACTCCACCTCATCGCCACCTGCCTGGCCAGCCACATGACCCCCGCAACCAACGGCACCCGCAGCGCGACAGGAAGCGCCTGGAGCGTCGGCGCCCACGCCTTGCTCTTATCCGGCGACAAAGAGAACTACTACACGCGCGCATTCAGCTTCACCAAGCGCCCCCCAGGCCAAGCCCTCTACATCAACAACAGCGCACCCCGGGACGTCATCCAAATCGGCTACGAACCACCACCAGAAAACTAGCCGCTCGTGGCCACCCGAATCAGCAAGGAACTCGTCGACGACACCGACGGCACCACCGGCGACGTGACCACCGTGCCCTTCAGCATCCGTGACGAACGCTTCGAAATCGACCTATCCCCCGCCAACGAAGCCCGCTTACGCGCCGACCTACAACCTTGGATAAACCAGGCCAGAAAGCCCACCAAGCCACGAAAACGCCGCGGTAAGTACAAGTACACCGGAGCCAGCACCAACGACCCCGCAGCAGTCCGCAAATGGGCCCTCGAACACGGCCTCAGCGTGTCCACCACCGGTCGGCTGCCCAGCGCCATCATCGCCAGCTACAACGCGGCGGCGACGACGACGACACTCCAACCACCGCAATAGGCAGCAACAGGTTCCCTGGACCACTGGCTACCAGGAAGGCAAGGAAACTGGTTGCCTGGGCCCCTGT
This sequence comes from Mycobacterium talmoniae, assembly GCF_001854525.1. NCBI lineage: Bacteria > Bacillati > Actinomycetota > Actinomycetes > Mycobacteriales > Mycobacteriaceae > Mycobacterium > Mycobacterium talmoniae. Next base: position 9,577 of record NZ_MLQM01000150.1, on the reverse strand, counting down.
CACCGTGACGAAACAGGCGCGATAAGCAGGGCGGTGGCCGAGGCGCTCTCTTTGCCGCCATGTTGTTGTTGTTGTTGTCATTCGACCCGAGACATCATCTCTCGGAAGCTGCGGCCGTCAGGCGATGACGACCCCCCGTGATCAGCGGCGCTGCAGCCCTTATTCGAGGTCGGGTGGCAATGCCTCAGATCAGTTGGCAACGAACAACCGCATCACCACTCCCCCACTCCCAAGCGGCGCAAACAATCCGGCTGGCGCCGGTGCCGGGCGCAGGATCTCCCGGGGTCTGTCACCAACTGATCGCCGGCCATGCGGGTAGCCGCTAAATAGTGGGTCCACCTGGACCAAGCCGCGCGCAGGGTGACCAGGAACGTCGCAGATCACTCTAAACCAGAGAACCAGGCCACCGGCGAGGCCCCACAGGCGACCAGCGTGCCAGCGGCATCACAGAACGCCAACACCCAGACAACCGTGGCACCCAGAGACCCAGACCGACCATGCGTAGCCACGACACCAGAACGCCAGAGGCACAGGGGGACAGCGGCAACACGGAACAAGGAACACAGTGGTGAGGCGACACCACAAAACCGGACAGCCAGGGAAGCACGTCAGCTCGGTAAGCCAGTGCACCAGAGTCACCAGAGACCGCCCAACGCCAGAGACCCAGCGGTGCCATGGAGCACTGAGAGCCGGAAACACAGGGCAGACATGAGTGACATGTAACCAGAGCAGCCAGAACACCAGGCAGGCCCGTAAAACCCGGAAACCAGGGACACCCTGCCGACCTGCGACCCAGAACACCAGATACAAGATAGTAGGGGAGTGGCGCATAAGTGCACGACCTGTGAGAACCAGTAACCCACCGAACCAGAGACCCAGCAAGCCAGACATAGCAAGTGCGCTAGGCCCGATTCGCCCCGGATAAGCCCCAGGCCGCGCTCACACATCTCACCAGCCCCTCACGCGGCAAACCAGCAGCTATATAGGGCTATCGTGGCGCGGCGTCGAAGCCTCGGCCAGCCGCCGGCGGGTCGTGGAATCGCCGCCTACAGCCGGCTGGACGCGCGGAATCAAGGCCAACAGGAACATCGGCCACCCGCTACAGCCAGAGAGGCCAGGAACAGCGCGAAGCCAGACAACCAGATAACCAGGCCACAGGTATACGCGCATAACCAGGAGACCATAGGCAGGCTGATAGCACACGGAGACAGTGACCCAGGAAAGCTATCTAGCCGAGCAGGCAAGAGACACAGAAATGCCCGCAAAATGTGCAGCAAGCGACCCAGTCAACCGGTTAGCATGACAACCATGATTTATGGCTTCCTCAACCAGAAGGGCGGGGTAGGGAAGACCACCCTGTCCGTCAACCACTCCATGGAACTGGCCCGCCGCGGCCGCCGAGTCCTCCACATCGACGCCGACCCCCAAGAGTCGTCCCTGGACTGGCATAACGAACGGCTCCTCAACGGCCACAAGCCACTGATCAACGTCATGGGCTACCCCAAACCGTCGCTGCGAGACGCCATCGCAGCCCACATCGACGACTACGACGACGTGGTCATCGACGGCCCCGCCCGAATCGAATCCCTCGGTCGCGCCGCAGTACTGGCCTGCGACCTCATCGTCATCCCGATCCAACCCAGCGGCCTCGACGCCTGGGCCAGCGCAGAAATCCTCGACATCCTCGAAACCTCGAAGATCTACCGCCCGACCCTGACCGCGGTATTCGTCATCAACCGCCGCATCACCGGCACCAAAATCTCTAGAGCCGTGAAAAAGGGCCTCACAGGCCTAGGGCCGACGCTGATGGACACCACCATCGACCAGCGCGTCGCCTACGCCGAATCGATGGGACAAGGACTCGCCGTCCACGAACACGACCCAACATCACCGGCCGTCGACGAAATCACCGAACTAACAACCGAACTCGAAAAACACCTCACCGAACACCTCGAAAACCTAGAAACCCAGGCACCCGGACACCCAGACACCCAGGAACCACTGGAGACTGCGAAATGACCAGCACCAAACACACCCCAGACGTCATCAGCCCCATCCGGCCCCGCCGCAAAATGCCGGCCCTGGCCGCCGACCCCGACGCCTGGATCAACAGCGGCCAAACCCCCAACGCGCCAGAACAACCCACGCCCACACCGGTACCTGAGCCCGCGCCCCAGCCCGAGCCCGAAAAGGACACAGCGGCGCAACCCATCACCGACCCCACCGCCGGCAGCGGGCCCGTGTCACCGCCACCGCCGCCAGCACTCAGTGAACCGCCAGCACCCAGTGAAGAGGCAACCTCCGGCCACACGGCCGAGGCGGCACCCGACAAAAAGCCAAAGACGAAGGTCTTCACACTCGACATCCCCACCGCCCTGCACAAGAACATGCGCCGCAAAACGATTCTCGCCGGCACCAACATGACCGCCGACGCCCAACGCGTCCTCGACAACGCCTACAACACAGGCACCCCACCCCAAGACATCCCCGACTATCCACGCCTGGACCCCAGCGAAACCCAGAGGATCACCATCGCCCTCACCCACGACCTGCACACCAAAATCAAACTCAACACCCTGGAAAGCGGCTCAACCATGGCCAACGAGATCCGCTACCACCTCGAACGCGAATACGCAGGGGAGTGATGTCGACGCTGATTTTCACACGGGACGGAGCATCGGTCGCGTACACGCGGCTCGAGCAGCCGCTCGCCGACGAACCGGGTGTGGTCGGCGGGGGACTGTTGGCCGGCGATCCCGCTCTGGTGACAGTGGTGCGGCGAATCCTGACCGGCGTCACGCCCGAGCGTGTCTGTGTGGCTGAACCGAACGTGTATTACCAGTTCACCGCGGCGCGAGACACGCTGGCCGACGTGGCCGCGGCGATGTTGGCCGCCGGCAGCGGCCGGGGCCAGTTGTCTGACCTGGGCTGGGATGTGCTGGCCCAGGCCGTCGGCGACGACGGCGCCCAGGGCGCCATTCACTAAACAACGACCGGGATTCGACCGGGACGTCTGCCACGCATGGGGGACAAGGAAAACCCTGTTCAATGGTACTTTGAGGCCTGTGTGTCGATCGAAAGACAGGGGAGGACGTCGCTGCCCCTGCTGTCGAGGAGACCGCCGCCGCGCATACCAGCGCTTGCGCTACGCCCTACAAAAAGCAGAACAAAACCACCTCGACCCGACCCCACCCGATAATCCCGACGACCCCAGCACCGATAGCCCACCGTCGACCCAAACCGGGCCCGATCTCGAGCAGCGGCGCCTCGACACCGCCCACACCCTCGACACCGCACTCGCCGCCTACAGGGCCAACCCGCGCGGCGCAACCCCGCAAGTCATCGACGCCTACGCCGGCGCAGTCATCGCTCACGGCGCAGCACTGCGAGACCTAGCCCTTCACCAAGCCGAACAAAACCTGCAGCACCACGGACTCGACGACACCGCGGCCGCGGCCCGCGCCGCCGCCATCGCCCAAAACATCAAACGCCTCGACGACGAGATCGCAGCCACCCGGGCCCGCGCAGCCACCGGCGTCACCGATGCCGACAGCGCAGCAGCGACGGTCGACGAACTAGCCAGAACCAAAGCCCAACTGGTGCACGACGCCTTCCGCGAATCCCAGCAGATGAACCAACAGCGCGCCGAAATCGTCCGCGACGCCTACTACCGCGTGCTCGCTGATGAACGATCATTCGGAACAGCAGAAACCATCCCCATCAACGCCGCCAAAATGAGCCGCGCCGATCGCGCCATGTTCACCGCCGCCATCGCGTCATACCCAGACGAGATGGTCAAACACGCCAACGAGCTGGGGGACATGCTCGCCAAACGCTCCAAAGCCGCCCGCGCCCACTACAACGCCGCCAAACCACAAAAGAGGCGACGGACCCGAACCGAAGTACTCGACCTGTCCGAAGCACTCGACCACGGCCGGCTGACACCGCTGCGCAGCTACTTCGTCGACTCACCCGAAGCAATGGCATCCGGCAACGGAACGACCACAGACCTCCTCGCCAGCAAGTACGCGACCATCCCACGCACACCAGACAACGAACGACGCCTCGCCGAGCTGATCACCGACTTCAACGACGGCCGCACAACAACACAGGCCCGCATGGAATTCGCCACCAAACAAGGCGCCAACGGCCCCGAAGAAGTGATCTACGTGAGAGGAACCCGCACACGAACCACGATGGTCACCGTCGGCGTGGCCGCCGAAATCACCTACAGCGACGCCCCCTCAATGATTCACGAACTAGCCCACCGCATGGAAGACCGAAACCCCGAAATCAGCTTCGTCACAAAACACTTCCTGCACCAGCGCACCGCAGGACAACCCAAAGAACGCTACTACAAAAACGAATGGACCACCCCCGACGGCTTCGCCGACAGATACATGGGCAAGGACTACCCGAACACCCACCACACCGAACTTTTGTCATGCGGCATGGAAGCAATCACACACGGCCGATTCGGCGGACTACGCGGCCAGGCCAGCATCGACCTCAACAACCCCGACGGCAAGAGCGCGATCGAGACGATCATCCCCCTGCGCGCGGACCCCGAACACCTGGCCCTGGTCCTGGGAATCCTGGCCGCCGCCAACAAACCGTGACGCCGTCACCGCCCGTGGCGCGCAACATCGCCGAGAGTTAAAAGATGATATGTAGAACCGGGGAGTAGTACATTGGTGGGGTGAGTGAAGTATCGATTCGTGTGCTCAACCAGGAGACGTCGAAAGTGCTGGCACGGGTAAAGCAGGGCGAGGAAATCACCTTGACCGAGCGAGGCGCGGTCATAGCTCGCATCGTCCCAGCAAAGCCAGGTCCACTGGATGGACTGATCAGCGCCGGCAGGGTAGTGCCGGCTCGATCACGGGGGGTCGCGCCACGTCCGACGGTCCCAATGCGCACCGGCGACGAAGACGCCGGCACACTGCTCGCGCGGCTGCGTGCCGAGGAACGGTATTAACACGTGATCTACCTGGACACCTCCGCGCTGGTAAAGCTCATCCGCGATGAGGCCGAATCTCAAGATCTGGCCGATTGGCTCGATGAGCGAGTCGACATCCCATGGATCACCTCGGTGCTGACGGAGGTGGAACTACCGCGAGCGATCCGTACGGTCGCTCCGGAAGGGTTGGCAGCGGTGCCTGCTGTGCTGGACCGTTTGGACCGATTCGAGATCGACACCGTAGTGCGCGCCACCGCAGCCGCCTACCCCGATGACAAACTGCGATCACTGGACGCGATACACCTAGCCACCGCCCAAACCGCTTCGGCCGCCGCTTCGTTGACCGCGCTCGTCGCCTACGATCACCGCCTCCGACAAGCGGCCACCAACCTCGGGATCCCCATCGCCGCGCCCGGAACCCAACCAAGCAATCGAACGGAATAGTCCACGAAACGCACCCGAGACGGAGAGAATCAGATGATCCACGCCAGCCCAACGCCACCTGGGGCGACGGCATTCCGCGACCAGCTCCACACCGATGCCGCCGAATTTGTCGCCAAGATCACCGCCAAGAAGCAAGCGTTTGTCACCCACCCCGACCGTCAGGACCACGGCACGGTGGTAGACAGCAGCGCGCCGGCCTGGACACCGAACGACCTAACCGCCGACCCGCCAGATGCCGGCATGGTCAAGGTCCGTTGGTTCGACAGTGTCGACACCACCCAGCTCTACTGGGAATACGCCGCCGAACTGCGGCCCGCCGAAGTCCGCTGAGGTACCTGTCGGTGGACGAGAAGATGATTCGGCTATGAACAAGGATGATGTGGTGTTCTCGTTGCCGGACCGGCGCATTGTCCGCGCGCTCTGGCTCGGCGTCTTGGCCGCGGCGTTGGCCTGGAACATGTGCCTTGTGATCGCTGCCGAGCCGTATAGGGACTGGCCTGCCTTCCCACGCCTGTTCGCAGGAGCCATCTACGCCGCCGGCGGCTGCCTGTACGCGTCGCGAGCACGCGACGCATGGCGCGGCTACCGCCACCGGCCCACCGACGCTCGCATCGAACAAATCGACCACCCGCAATAGGCAGGCGCTGTCAGGCCTGACGAGCATCATGAAGCCATGGACGCCACCACCACCGCAGGTACCGCGGAGGATCGTTCGATTCAGCGAGGCACGGCCACGGTCATTACTCACCCAGGCAGAACTCGCCCGGAAGATGGGCACGACGCAGTCGGCGATCGCCGCGATCGAATCCGGTACCCGCACCCCGACCGTCGAGCTGCTCGAACGCCTCGCCCGCGCCTGCGGTCAACGACTCACAATCAGCATCGACGCCGCATAATCGAGCCTGGGCTACGGCAGACAATGAGAGGACCGAACCTCACCGGGACCGCCTGGCTACGGCGGTCCGACCAGACGCGCATCGTGATCGTCGAACACGACGGATATCGGTGGATGAAAGCCTGCAACTATGCGACTGGACGCCGATTTGGCATCTCCATCCAGGGATTGTCGGCCAAGTACGTCCGCGCAGATACCCACGACAAGCCCCAAAGGATCGGTCGCACGGGAAGTCCCCAATGACGGCCACCGCGTCACCACAACCAACCCACAATTGAGCCCGGTGGCAGTACGAGGAAAGGAGACTACGTGACTCGACAAGACCTGCCTCCATGCGTCAGCAGGGAGTGGCCGGTCGTGACGCGCTGCAGTGCAACCGTCGCACTCACCGCCAACGAACGCGAAGCAATCGACGGCGCCGCCGGCGGATACGCATCACAGCCAACCGGACAGTGCAAACTGGCTGCGGGTCACCAAGGACCGCACTACGCACTTGCCCAAGGCGGCAGCGACAACCACGAGACCTGGCTGGCATGGGACGACGAGCGGACCCTACGTGAGTTCCGACGAAAATCGGATTGCAGGCTCGAAATTCCGCTGGCGCAGACAGGGACAACCGCGACCTCCACATGCATGCTCTTCGAAGGGCATCCCGGCCCACACGACATTGAAGGCGGTGGGTCGCTGTGGTGGTGGGGAGACCCCCAACCCGAGATCCATCATCGAACTGGCGGAAAGGGGAACAGCGCACATGAACGCTCCGGATCTAGCTCCTGTTGAACTCGCGCGAAGGATAAACCGGCTTTTCGAGGTCACACACAAACGCGCAGAGCCCCCGATGTCCACGAGCGCCGCAGCCGATGCCATCACCGCCGAAAGCGGCGTGCCCCTCAGTGCAGCAACCCTGACGGCGCTGCGAGCGGGCGACAAGACCGATTCCACTAACGCCAAACTGGGCGCTATAGCCAAGTTCTTCGGCGTGCCAGAAGACTACCTCCTCACTCCCGGCACCAACCCCGACATCGACGCGCAGCTCAACCTGCTTCAAGCAATACGTGACGCGGGAATTCAGAACATACACACGTGTGGCGGAGCCACACCGGCCGGACCCGAGGCACTAAACGAGCTAGCGACCCTGATCAACCAGCAGATTAACCACGATTCGCCCAAAAGGAAGTGACGATGAGCATTGAAAACGCCAAGCGCACTGCACCTACGACTGAGCACGATGACGCCCAGAAGGGAAGCATTGACCGTGGACTGTTCGAAAATCTCGCGGCAATAGTGGCGCGGATCAAGCTGCGTAGAGGCGAAAGAATTGCAGCTCGGGAACTGTTGCAGACCGCAAAGCTCAAGGAGGAGACGCTGATGCCGCTGGCGTCAACCCCGGAGGTCACAGCTAGCCTGAATACGCTCTACCGCGAGAGCATCGCGACACTAACAACGCTTGTCGAACGCAGTGCCGCACCCAATGGACAGTGAAAGGCGCTGAGCCATAAGGGTGTAAGGGGTATAGCCGCAGCCTAAGGGCCAGGAAAAGGAGAGAGACCAAGATGGCTGACAATAACCAAAGAATTCTGCTCGTCGACGACGACCCGTACCCAATGTACGAGCCCCTGTCCGACCTACCTCCGATGGACCACTCGTCCGTTGACCTCACCCACTTCATCCAACAAGTCGGCGACGAGATCGCACAACGGCGACTCAACCACAAGAGAACGAGACCATGATGGGCTCCCCACCACCCCTGAATCCACCGCGCCTAGGCGATCCCATCTGGACACACGCCTCCTACGTCAAGCGGTCCAGTGCGGAAAAGCAGGCGCAGTATTGGAACCTAGCCATAGCTGACGATCCAGCATTTGGCCCCGATTGTGGCCTGGCTGTGGGCGTGGCACCGCTGAAAGACGCGGATGGCCGCTACCCACTGGTGTGGATAGCGTCCTCTAGTCTGAGTGAGCGCACGCCGTGTTGACTGATCGGCATTACATCGTCGTCACAGTGGGAACTGGCAACCGTGAAGATGATTGGCGTGACAGTTACTCCAGCGATGGCGTGCGGTTCTCCGATGCGCCGGCGGCAATCGACCACGGGTTGAAGTCCACCGGCTCTAGGGGTTTCCTCTGTCGAGCAGGTTGTAGGTCCGGTTCGAACCCGAGACGCGCTTCAACTCGGCGGCAACGGCACTCAACTCCGTGCGGGATTCCCGAACCGGATGCAACCTCCTCCACCCCTTAAACCGTCCCTCGCGCAACAGGTCCCGGACCTCATCTGCCACCGCACCGCCCCCGACAACATGGAGAGCGTTACTTCCACGAATCTTGAACAAGTGGGCGCGATCGTGAGGCGCGCCGGGATCGGGCGACTTAACCACGATGCCCTCGGGAACGTGGTACTGGCCCAACTCCGCCACAGCCTCGGCCAGCCGACCCTGGACAGTATCCGGCGAATCGGGGCGGTCCTCGGTGCTGCTCATGTCACCTTGCCGCTAAACCGCTTGTATGCGGTGGCGCGGGCGACGCCGAGAGCGCTGCCGATATCCGCCCACGAGGCGCCACGATGATGGGCATCCGCGACCGCCGGGGTCGGGTCCATAGCCGCACGGATAAGGCGGATCACCAAGACGGCCCATCTCCGTTCAAAGGGGGACAGGCGGTGATATTGCGGGTTGGCGACGTCGCGCCGTACCAAGATCCGGGTGATTTCGTCCGGGCTAAGGCCGACTCCCGGCCCGTCCGCGAGCCAACCAGACGCGACCGCGCGTGCGGCCGCGAGCGCGTCGGTCGCGATCTGATGCTGAGCCGCGGCCACCGCATCCGCGTCGAGGTCGTCAAACACGGATCTGAGAGTAGCAATCGTCTAGACACCAAAAAGAATCTATGACACGCTAATGTTCAGAAATGAAACACTGATGGAAAAAGAGGAGACAGCGTGTATGTGGCGTCCAGCGGCGAACAAGCCGACGCTGCCCAGTACGCCACCGTGGTCCACGACATGTATGTCACAGGTCAACGTGCCCGAAACGTGTTCCACGATGCCCTACAGGCGTACGGCCTGCTAGCGCAGTTCACCGACAAGATCGCCCACGTGGATCACCTGCTCTCCATCCTCGCCGCCGCGGTGCAAACCAGCTGCTAGGCCACATGACCGGATGTTCTGAGGGAGGAAGAAAAAATGAGCACAGACACGCTGATAAACCCGCTGGTCACCGATACCATAGGGACCATGGCGCCACCGTTCCCACCACAATCGGTGTACGGCGCTGCGCCCACACTCCCACC
>NZ_MLQM01000149.1:0-13336 GCF_001854525.1 Mycobacterium talmoniae | reverse complement strand
CACCGAGTCCGGGGGACACGGCCTGCACCTGTTCGCCACCGTGCTGGCCGCGGCGGGACGCGCCGGGGCGGGCCGGTTGCGGCCGCAGCCCGACGACGTGCGCCGCGCGGTGCGCGAGGGACGCGAGGGCAACCTGGTGATCTTCGTCGTCGACGCGTCCGGGTCGATGGCCGCCCGCGACCGGATGGCCGCGGTCAGCGGCGCGGCGCTGTCCCTGCTGCGCGACGCCTACCAGCGTCGCGACAAGGTCGCGGTGATCACCTTCCGCGGGCAGCAGGCGCAGTTGCTGTTGCCGCCGACGTCCTCGGCGCACATCGCCGGCCGCCGGCTGGCCCGATTCGACACCGGCGGCAAAACCCCGCTCGCCGAAGGCCTGCTGGCCGCCCGGGACCTGGTGGCCCGCGAGAAGGTGCGCGACGCGGCGCGGCGCCCGCTGGTGGTGGTGCTCACCGACGGTCGGGCCACCGCCGGCCCGGATCCGTTGGGCCGCAGCCGGTCCGCGGCGGCCCGGCTGGTCGCCGAGGGCGCCGCCGCGGTGGTGGTGGACTGCGAAACGTCCTATGTGCGGCTGGGACTGGCCGCCCAGCTGGCCGCGGCGCTGGGCGCACCCACCGTGCGGTTGGAACAGCTGCGCGCCGATCAGCTGACCTCGGCCGTGCGCCGAGCGGCGTGAACCAGGGGAGAAGGTAACCGCCGATGCCGCAGGGTCGTCCGCTGCAGGTGCCCGACGACGGGCTGACCACCCGGGCGCGCCGCAACGCCCCGGTGCTGGCCGTGCACACCGGGCCGGGCAAGGGCAAGTCGACGGCGGCGTTCGGGATGGCGTTGCGGGCCTGGAACGCCGGCCTGGATGTCGGGGTGTTCCAGTTCGTCAAGAGCGCCAAATGGAAGGTCGGCGAGGAGGAAGCCTTCCGGCGCCTCGGCGAGTTGCACGACGAACACGGGGTCGGCGGCGCCGTCGAATGGCACAAGATGGGCGCCGGCTGGTCGTGGTCGCGTAAAGCCGGCAGCGATGACGACCACGCCGCGGCGGCCGCCGCCGGCTGGGCCGAGATCGCCCGCCGGCTGGCCGCGCAGCAGCACGGGTTCTATGTGCTCGACGAGTTCACCTACCCGCTGAAGTGGGGTTGGGTCGACGTCGAGGAGGTGGTGGCGGTGCTAGTGGAACGACCGGGAACTCAGCACGTGGTGATCACCGGGCGCGACGCGCCGCCGCGGCTGATCGAGGCCGCGGACCTGGTCACCGAGATGACCAAGATCAAGCATCCGATGGACGCCGGCCGCAAGGGTCAAAAGGGCATCGAGTGGTGACGTCGCCTGCCCCACTGACCCGGCGAGCGTGCGCAGAAACGGGTTTCGACCCGGCGTGTCGGCCGGGGACACGCACGCTCGCGCGGGTAATGGCATGACCCCGGCGGTCGTGGTGGCCGCGCCGGCATCGGGGAGCGGCAAGACCACGGTGGCCACCGGTCTGATGGGCGCGCTGCGGCGCGCCGGGCACACGGTCGCCGGCTTCAAGGTCGGCCCGGACTTCATCGACCCCGGCTATCACGCGCTGGCCACCGGCCGGCCCGGCCGCAACCTGGACCCGGTGCTGGTGGGAGAGCAGCTGATCGGCCCGCTGTACCGGCACGGCTGCGCCGGCGCTGACCTCGCCGTCATCGAGGGCGTGATGGGGCTCTTCGACGGCCGGATCGAGCCGGACGCGACCGGTGTCGCCGCCGGATCCACCGCCCAGGTCGCCGGGCTGCTGGGCGCCCCGGTGCTGCTGGTGGTCGACGCCCGCGGCCAAAGCCACAGCATCGCCGCGCTGCTGCACGGGTTTTCCACGTTTCACCCCGGCATCCGCATCGCCGGCGTGGTGCTCAACCGGGTCGGCTCGGCGCGGCACGAGCAGGTGCTGCGGTCGGCCTGCGAACAGACCGGGATACCGGTGCTGGGGGCGATCCCGCGGGTCGACGAACTGGCGGTGCCGTCGCGGCACCTGGGTCTGGTCACCGCCGTCGAACACGGCAGCCGGGCCCGCGCCGCGGTGCGCGCAATGACCGACCTGGTGACCCGCCACGTCGACCTCGCCGCCGTCGCCGCGGCCGCGACCGCGCAGGACGGCGGCGGGCCGTGCTGGGATCCGCAGGCCGCGGTGGGGGCGCCAGCGCCCGGGCGGCCCACCGTGGCGGTCGCCGCCGGCAAAGCGTTCAGCTTCGGCTACCCCGAACATGCCGAACTGCTGCGGGCCGCCGGGGCCCAGGTCGCCGAATTCGACCCGCTGACCGACCCGCTGCCCGCGGCTGCCGCCGCCCTGGTGCTGCCCGGCGGATTCCCCGAGGAGCACACCGCCGAGCTGTCGGCCAACGAGCGGCTCCGTGCCCAGATCACGCAGCTGGCCGGTCGCGCCCCGGTGCACGCCGAATGCGCGGGGCTGACCTACCTGCTCACCGACCTCGACGGGTACCCGATGTGCGGGGTGCTGGCCGGCTCGGCGCGGTTCACCGAGCGTCTGACGCTGGGGTACCGGGACGTCGTCGCGGTCACCGACTCGCCGGCGTACGCCACCGGCCAGCGCGCGGTGGGCCACGAATTTCACCGCACCGCAGTCACATTCACCGACGACTACCTTCCGGCCTGGGTGCGCCGGGGCGAGGACGGCGCACCGGTGCGCGACGGCGCGGTGCGCGGCGGGGTGCACGCGGCCTACCTGCACACCCATCCGGCGGCGCATCCGGAGTCGGTGCGGCGCTTCGTTGAGCATGCCGCCGGCGCGGCCACTACAGTTGCCCGGTGACCGATAATCCCTACCTGGTCGGGCTGCGGCTGGCCGGCAAAAAGGTGGTCGTCGTCGGCGCGGGAAGTGTCGCGCAGCGTCGGCTCGGCCTGCTGATCGCCAGCGGTGCGCAGGTGCAGATCATTGCCCGCGCGGCGACCCCCGCCGTCGAGGCGATGGGGGCCAGCGACGGTGTGACGCTGGAGTTGCGCGACTACCGCGACGGCGACCTGGCCGGCGCCTGGTACGCCATCGCCGCCACCAACGACGCCGACGTCAACGCCGCGGTGGTCGCCGAAGCCGACCGCCGCCAGATCTTCTGCGTCCGCGCCGACATCGCCGTCGAGGGCACCGCGGTCACCCCGGCGACGTTCGGCTACGCCGGCCTGACGGTGGGGGTGCTGGCCGGCGGCGAGCACCGCCGATCGGCGGCGATCCGCTCGGCCATCCACGAGGCGCTGCAGGCCGGTCTGATCACCGCGGACAGCGCCGACGCGGTGCGCGGCGGGGTGGCGCTGGTCGGCGGCGGGCCCGGCGACCCCGAGCTGATCACCGTCCGCGGCCGGCGACTGCTCGCCCAAGCCGACGTGGTGGTCGCCGACCGGCTGGCCCCACCCGAGCTACTCGCCGAGCTGCCCCCGCACGTCGAGGTCATCGACGCCGCCAAGATCCCGTATGGGCGGGCGATGGCCCAGGACGCGATCAACGCGGTGATGATCGAGCGGGCCAAGGCCGGACAGTTCGTGGTGCGGCTCAAGGGCGGGGACCCGTTCGTGTTCGCCCGCGGCTACGAGGAGGTGTTGGCGTGCGCCGACGCCGGGATTCCGGTGACCGTGGTGCCCGGTGTGACCAGCGCCATAGCCGTTCCCGCGTTGGCCGGGGTTCCGGTCACCCATCGGGCCGTCAACCACGAGTTTGTGGTGGTCAGCGGCCATGTTGCGCCCGGGCACCCCGAATCGTTAGTGAATTGGGATGCGCTGGCCGCGATGTCCGGCACCATTGTTTTGCTGATGGGCGTCGAACGCATCGAACAATTCAGCGAGGCGCTGCTGAAAGGCGGTCGACCTGCGGAAACCCCGGTGCTCGTGGTGCAACACGGCACGACGGCCGCGCAACGGACGTTGCGGGCAACGCTGCGCGACGCGCCGGAAAAGATTCGCGCCGAGGGCATTCGACCTCCCGCGATCATCGTCATCGGATCGGTCGCCGCCTTCGGCGCTTAAACAGTTCTTAATATTACTGTAGGGTAGCCCGCTATGACGGCTCTCAACGATGCAGAGCGGAGCGCCCCGGTGTGGGCGACCGACCAGCCGGAACAGGACGTTCCGGCGCGCGCCGGACGGAGTCTTGTGGATCAGTTCAGCAAGTATTACCCCGCGTGGCTCCCGTCACCACGGTTCATCGCCGCGGTCGTCGCGATCGGCGGCATGCAGCTGATGGCGACCATGGACGGCACCATCGCGATCGTCGCGCTGCCCAAGATCCAGAACGAACTGGACCTGTCCGACGCCGGGCGCAGCTGGGTGATCACCGCCTACGTGTTGACCTTCGGCGGCTTGATGCTGCTCGGCGGGCGCCTCGGGGACACCATCGGCCGCAAGCGCACCTTCATCGTCGGGGTCGCGGGGTTCACCATCGCCTCGGCGCTGTGCGGGATCGCCTGGGACGAGGCGACGCTGACCACCGCCCGGCTGCTCCAGGGCATCGGTGCCGCGATCGCCTCACCGACCGGTCTGGCGCTGGTCGCCACCACCTTCCCCAAGGGGCCGGGCCGTAATGCCGCGATGGCGGTCTTCGGTGCGATGACCGGCGTCGGCTCGGTGATGGGACTGGTGGTTGGCGGTGCGCTGACCGAGCTGTCGTGGCGGCTGGCGTTCCTGGTGAACGTGCCGATCGGGGTGGTGATGATCTACCTCGCCTACACCGTGCTGCGGGAAACCCAGAAAGAGCGGATGAAGCTGGACGCCGCCGGGGCGGTGTTGGCCACCCTGGCCTGTACCGGGGCGGTGTTCGCCTTCACCCAGGGCCCGGAACGCGGCTGGGTCTCCGCCGTCACCATCGGATCCGGGTTGGTGGCCGCGGCGGCGTTTGTGGCGTTCATCTGGGTGGAGCGCAGCGCCGAGAATCCCATCGTGCCGCTGAGCCTGTTCTTCGACCGCAACCGGTTGGCCACCTTCGCGGCCATCTTCCTGGCCGGCGGTGTGCTGTTCACCCTGACCGTGCTGATCGGCCTGTACGTGCAGGACATCATGGGCTACAGCCCGCTGCGCGCCGGCGTGGGCTTCATCCCGTTCGCGATCGCGATGGGCGTGGGGTTGGGTGCGTCGTCGCAGTTGGTGCGGTACTTCCCGCCGCGGACGCTGGTGATCGGTGGCGGCGTCCTGGTCGTGGGTGCGATGGTGTACGGCTCGACGCTGAACGCCGGCATCCCCTACTTCCCCAACCTGGTGGTGCCGATCGTCGTCGGCGGTATCGGCATCGGCGTGATCATCGTCCCGCTGGCGCTGGCGGCGATCGCCGGTGTCGGCTTCGATCAGATCGGGCCGACCTCGGCGATCGTGCTGATGTTGCAGAACCTCGGCGGCCCGGTGGTGCTGGCCGTCGTCCAGGCCGTCATCACCTCGCGCACCCTGTATCTGGGCGGGGTCAACGGTCCGGTCAAAGACATGAACCCCGCTCAATTGCACGCGCTGGACCAGGGCTACACCTACGGCCTGCTGTGGGTGGCCGGGGTGGCCGTCATCGTGGGCGCGGTGGCGCTGCTGATCGGCTACACCGCCGCGCAGGTCGCGCACGCGCAGGAGGTCCAAGAAGCCCTCGACGCCGGCGAGCTGTAACTGACCGCGCGTCGCGGCTCGGTGGGGTGGCGTGCCATGTCCACCGCGCTCGGTAGCCAACGCCCGAGCAAGCCGCAGCTGTCCGCCAGCGTGCTGGGGATCGCCATCGTGGCGATCACCGGGATGCAGCTGATGTCCACGCTGGACGGCACCATCGTGATCGCCGCGGTGACCCGGCTGGCCGAGACCCGGCACGAACGGCTGAAATTGGACGTCTCCGGCGCGCTGCTGGCCACGCTGGGCTGCAGCTGCGGCGTGCTGGTGTTCACCCAGGGGCCGCCGCGCGGCTGGGTCGACCCGTGGGTGATCGGTGCGGGCGTGGCGGCCGCCGGCTGTGGGCTGGTGTTCCTGATCGTCGAGCGTTCCGCGGAGAACCCGTTGGTGCCGTTGGCGGTGTTCGACGACCGCAACCGGGTGGCGACCTTCGTCGCGTACTTCCTGGCCGGCGGGGTGATGCTCACCGTGAGCGTGATGATCGGCCTGCTGGTCCAAGACGTGCTCGGCTATTCGGCGCTGCGGGCCGGCATCTGCTTCATCCCGTTCGCGGTGGGCATGGGGATCGGCAACGTGCTGACCACCCGGGTGGCGGCACTGATCGCGCCGCGCTGGCTGGTCATCGGCGCCGGCGCCCTGGTGCTGGGCGCCATGCTGTTCGGCTCCACGCTGCAACGCGACGTGCCGTACTTTCCCGACCTGCTGACGCTGTTCGTGGTGGGCGGCTTCGGCATCGGCGTCATCTCGGTGATCCTGCCGTTGTGCGCGGTCGCGGGGGTTGGCCCGGCCGAGATCGGCCCGGTGTCGGCGATCACGTTGATGGTGTACAACCTGGGCGGTCCGCTGGTGCTGGTCGTCATCCAGGCTGTGCAGGTGTCGCGCACGCTGTACCTCGGCGGTGTCAGCGGACCGATCACCGACATGACGTCGGCCCAACTCGATGCGCTGGGCCACGGCTACACCTATTCGCTGCTGTGGGTGGCGGCGATCGCGGTGCTGGTGGGCGCCGCCGCGCTGTTTGTCGGCTTCTCCGCGCGCCAGATCGGCGTCGCGCAACACACCAAGGAGGCGGTGGAGGCCGGGGAGTTGTAGGGCGTCTGCTCGCCGTGGAAAAGCGTCGCCCGGCTAGGCTAGCCCGCTGTGATCACCCGGATGTCTGAGCTGTTCCTGCGCACCCTGCGCGACGACCCCGCCGACGCGGAAGTTCCCAGCCACAAGTTGCTGATCCGGGCCGGCTACATCCGGCCCATCGGGCCCGGGCTGTACAGCTGGCTGCCGCTGGGGCTGCGGGTGCTGCGCCGCATCGAACGCGTGGTCCGCGAGGAGATGAACGCCATTGGCGGCCAGGAGATCCTGTTTCCCGCGCTGCTGCCGCGTGATCCGTATGAGACGACCAACCGGTGGACGGAATACGGTGACACCATGTTCCGGCTGCAGGACCGCCGTCGCAACGACTATCTGCTCGGGCCCACGCACGAGGAAATGTTCACCCTGATGGTCAAGGGCGAGTACAGCTCCTACAAGGACTTCCCGCTGACGCTGTATCAAATCCAGACCAAGTACCGCGACGAGGCGCGGCCCAGGGCCGGCATCCTGCGCGCCCGCGAGTTCCTGATGAAGGACTCCTACTCCTTCGATATCGACGATGACGGGTTGAGCGCCGCGTACAACGCGCACCGAGGGGCCTACCAGCGCATCTTCGACCGGTTGGCGTTGCGGTATGTGATCGTCGCGGCCACCTCCGGCGCGATGGGCGGCTCGGCGTCCGAGGAGTTTCTGGCCGAAAGCCCGAACGGCGAGGACACGTTCGTGCGCTGCCGGGAATCCGGCTACGCCGCCAACGTTGAGGCGGTAGTCACCGCCCGCCCGGAGGCGCTGCCGCTCGACGGGCTGCCCGAGGCCGTGGTGCACGACACCCCGGGCACCCCGACCATCGCCTCCCTGGTGGACTGGGCCAACGGTGCGCTGGGCCGCACCGTCACCGCCGCCGACACCTTGAAAAACGTGCTGCTCAAGGTCCGCGAACCAGGCGGGGAGTGGGAGCTGCTCGGCATCGGCGTGCCCGGCGACCGGGAAGTCGACGAGAAGCGGCTGGCGGCCGCGCTGGAACCCGCCGAATACGCGCTGCTGTCCGACGACGATTTCACCAAATACCCATTCCTGGTGAAGGGCTACATCGGACCGAAAGCGCTGCGGGACAACGGGGTTCGTTACCTGGTCGACCCGCGGGTGGTGGATGGCACCAGCTGGATCACCGGCGCGGACCAGCCCGGCCGGCACGTGGTGGGGCTGGTGGCCGGCCGCGACTTCACCGCGGACGGCACCATCGAGGCCGCCGAGGTCCGCGACGGCGACCCGTCTCCGGATGGGGCGGGCCCGCTGGTCAGCGCCCGCGGCATCGAGATCGCCCACATCTTCTCCCTCGCCCGCAAATACACCGACGCGTTTGCCGCCGACGTGCTCGGCGAGGACGGCAAGCCGGTGCGGCCGACCATGGGCTGCTACGGCATCGGGGTGTCACGGCTGGTGGCCGTCGTCGCCGAACAGCACCACGACGAGCTGGGCCTGCGCTGGCCGGCGCAGATCGCCCCGTTCGACGTGCACCTGGTGATCGCCAACAAGGACCCCGAGGCCCGCACCGGGGCCACCACGCTGGCCACCGATCTGGACCGGCTGGGTGTCGAGGTGCTGCTCGATGACCGGCAGGCCTCGCCGGGGGTGAAGTTCAAGGACGCCGAACTGCTCGGGGTGCCCTGGATCGTGGTGGTCGGCCGCGGCTGGGCCGACGGGGTGGTCGAGTTGCGCAACCGCTTCACCGGCGAGACCCGCGAGCTACCGGTCGGGGTGTCGCTGGCCACCACCGTGGCCGCCGCGATCGCCGGGTAGTCGCCGCGGTTTTTGCTGCGAACGTGCACAAAATGCCAGGTGCGAGGCGGTTGTGGCGTACAAACGCGCACGTTCGCCGCTAGGGCCGGCGCCTATTCGCTGCCGCCGGGGAACGCCCCGGTGATCGGCCAGATGCCCAACGCGCGATTCCACCGGGCGCCCAGCACCGCGCTCTGCGTCAACGCGGTGACCGCGAACGCGCGGTCCTCCGAGGTCTGGGCGTGTTCGAGGACGGCACGCCAGGCCACCGCGGCGTCGTTTTCCATCCGCACCGCCAGCTGGGCGGCCTCCGTCGGATTGTTCACCGGGACCGGCAGCTGGTAGCCGGCCGCGGCGATCGGGACGGTCACCGACCGGTCGGTCAGCATGGCGACGACCTGATCGCGGCGGTCGCGGTGTTGGTGCAGGGCGTCGGCCACCAGGTAGTTGATGTCCGGCGGTGAATGCGCCGACACCATCCCGTAGCCGTAGATGACGCCGTATTCGGTGGTCAGCGCCTCGGCCAGGGCCGCGTCACCGGGCTTGTCGGGGGCGCTGGGGCCGGGCTCGGTCGAGGTCATGACCCGCTCTCCCCGGTGCCCAGCGCGACGGTGTAGGCCACGGTGCAGGCCGCCGCGATCGAGCCCAGCAGCCCGGCCCGGTACCCCGACGAGCCGGCCGCCAGCTTGCCGGCGCTATCGGCCGCGGCGTGCAAGGCGTTGATGACGTCGGGCAGCGTGGGCGGCGGCCCGACCTGCGCGGTGGCGCTGGGCGAGGTCGAGGCCGCAGCGGAGGTGGGGGCCGGCTGCCCGGCCGCCCGGGCGATCTCGGTGGCCAGCGCCTGCGCGTGGTCGGACCGCTGGGCGGCGACGGTGGTCAGCGCGGAGGCGAGCGAGGGGTCCGCCGCGGCGGCGGCCGCGGTCGCTAGCTGGCTGTCGTGGCGGGCCAGCTCCAGCTGCGCTTCCAGGTCGTCGACCTCGGGCTCCGGGGTGGAACTGCACGCCGAGACGGCCACCCCGAACAGGGCCAATGCCACGCCACCGACCAGCACATGACGCCTGCTGACGACGGGGGAGGTGCTGGGCACGCCAACATCCTGCCATTGCGACCGGACGGGACTCGCAGCGGCGACGCGATGGCCGCGCCACGGGAGTGCCGGTGCGACGTTGCGATTGCCGTGCGGGCTGTGCCGAACCTGGCCGTCGCGGACCCTCGGCGCAATCTCAAGAACGGTACCGGGACCCCCGTAGCGGCGGCTGTGGGATGGCTGAGCGCTTCGCTTCTTCGCGCCGGCATGCACGATTCCTGGCGTATCGTTGGTAGCTGGTGCCCCGGCCCGCCGACACGGCGAACCGGGGCTGAGGACTGGACAACTCAAGATGAGGAGCTCGCCGTGACCACCGGCCTACCGTCGCAGACGCAGGTGATCGAGCTACTCGATGGAGAGTTCGCGCGCGCCGGATACGAAATCGAAGACGTCGTCGTCGACACCCACGCCCGCCCCCCACGCATCACCGTGATCGCCGACGGCGACACCGCGCTCGACCTGGACACCGCCGCGGAGTTGGCGCGTTCGGCCTCGGCGCTGCTCGACGGGCTGGACGGGATCGACGAACAGTACGTGCTGGAGGTCAGCTCCCCGGGTGTCGAGCGGCCGCTGACCAGCGAGAAGCATTTCCGTCGGGCGCGCGGCCGCAAGGTCGATCTCACCCTCGCCGACGGAGCGCAGCTGACCGGCCGGGTCGGCCCGCTCCACGACAACACGCTGACGCTGGTGGTCCGGTCCGGACAGGACTGGACGGTCCGCGAAATTCCGACCGCCCAGATTGTGAAAGCCGTTGTCCAGGTGGAGTTTTCGCGGCCGTCGCAGCGGGAGCTGGAGTTGGCGGGATCGGAGGCCTGATGAACATCGACATGGCCGCGCTGCACGCGATCGAGGCCGACAAGGGCATTTCGGTGGATGTGGTGGTCGAGACCATCAAGTCCGCGCTGCTGACCGCCTACCGGCACACCGAGGGGCACGAGGCCGACGCACACATCGACATCGACCGGAAAACCGGTGTGGTCAAGGTGATCGCCCGCGAGGTCGACGCGGACGGCAACGTTATCTCCGAATGGGATGACACCCCCGAAGGGTTCGGCCGGATCGCGGCCACCACCGCGCGGCAAGTGATTCTGCAGCGGCTGCGGGACGCCGAAAACGAGCGCAACTACGGCGAGTTCTCCACCCGCGAGGGCGAGATCGTCGCCGGGGTGATCCAACGCGACAGCCGGGCCAACGCCCGCGGTCTGGTCGTGGTCCGGATGGGCAGCGAAACCAAGGGCTCGGAGGGCGTCATCCCGGCCGCCGAACAGGTCCCCGGGGAGAGCTACGAGCACGGCGATCGGCTGCGCTGCTACGTGGTCGGGGTGACCCGGGGCAGCCGTGAGCCGCTGATCACGCTGTCGCGCACCCACCCCAACCTGGTGCGCAAACTGTTCTCGCTGGAGGTGCCCGAGATCGCCGACGGCTCGGTGGACATCGTCGCGGTCGCCCGAGAGGCCGGTCACCGCTCCAAGATCGCGGTGGCGTCGCGGGTGCCCGGCCTCAACGCCAAGGGCGCCTGCATCGGCCCGATGGGGCAGCGGGTGCGCAACGTGATGAGCGAGCTGTCCGGGGAGAAGATCGACATCATCGACTACGACGAGGACCCGGCGCGGTTCGTCGCCAACGCGTTGTCGCCGGCGAAGGTGGTGTCGGTGACGGTGATCGACCAGGCCGGCAAGGCCGCCCGGGTGGTGGTGCCCGACTTCCAGCTGTCGCTGGCGATCGGCAAGGAGGGCCAGAACGCGCGGCTGGCGGCCCGGCTCACCGGCTGGCGCATCGATATCCGCAGCGACGCGCCCGCGCATTCGGGCAGTCCCGGCGACCACGGCCACGGGGTGTCGCACGAGCACTGAGCGGACGCCGTGATCGAGTTGCGTTCCCTCGCCCGGCTCAGCGGTGCGCAGTCCCGGTCGATCAGCCCGGAGAACTTCGACGGGGCCAAAGGGGGCGGCGCCCGCGCCACCGCGGGCACCGGCGCGGCCGCCGCGGCCCACCTGGGCACGGGCTGGAAGATCTCGCCCAGCGTCGACATCGACGGGCACACCACCCACGAGCTGGCGGTCATCGACGGCCCGGCGCTGATCACCCACATCTGGCTGACCACGCATCACCGCCACTGGCGCAGCCTGATCCTGCGGGCCTACTGGGACGGCGCCGAGCAGCCCGCGATCGAGGTCCCGCTGGGCGACTTCTTCGGTCAGGGCTGGGGTGAGTTCGCCCAGCTGTCCTCGGTGCCGGTGGCGGTGAACTCGCACGGCGGCTTCAACAGCTACTGGCCGATGCCGGTGCCCCGGCACGGGCGGCTCACCCTGGAGAACCGGGCGCCGGCCACCGCCACCGTCTACTACCAAATCAGCTACGAGATCGACGTCGACGTCGCCGATGCCGGCTACCTGCACTGCCAATTCCGCCGCAGCAACCCGTTGGCCGCCGGCAGCGTGCACCCGATCCTGGACACCGTGCCCGGCGCTGGCAAGTACGTCGGCACCTACCTGGCGTGGGGCGTCAACCGGCCCGGCTGGTGGGGTGAGGGTGAGGTCAAGTTCTACCTCGACGGCGACCAGGAGTTCCCCACCATCTGCGGCACCGGCACCGAGGACTACTTCGGTGGCGCCTGGAACTTCGACGTGCCCGGCCAGGGCTACACCGCCTACACCACCCCGTTTCTCGGGCTGCACCAGATCCTCCGGCCCGACGGGCTGTACCGCAGCCAGCAGCGGTTCGGCATGTACCGCTGGCACCTGGCCGACCCGATCCACTTCCAGCGCGATCTGCGGGTGGACATCCAGGCCCTGGGGTGGACGTCGCGGGGCCGCTACCAGCCGTTGCACGACGACATCGCCTCCACTGCGGTGTTCTACCTGGATCGCCCGTCGGCGCCGCGCCCGCCGCTGCCCAGCGCCGACGCGCTAGAGGTGGGTGAGCCGACCTGAGCGGTCACCGTGAGGCATGGCCGTTCGGCCTGGTGGCGCCTGACTTCCAGCGGTCACTGGCGATCGGCAAACAGGGCCAGAATGCGCGCATGCTGGCCCCGGCTTACCGGCGCTGGGGCATCGACATGCGCAGCGAGGCCGCGGCACACTCGGGCAGTCGGACCACGGTCACGAAGTGGCGCACAGCACTGACGTTGCGTTCAGTCGTCTCTGATTATCCAAACCCGTGGATCTGCTAGCCGCTCGACGTAATCTCGGACCGTCGTGCGTTGCTCCGTGCCAAATTTCGAGACGTCAATCCGGACATAGTTCACGTTGCCCAATTGCGACATTATGATGCGATTCAAGACGCTGATATCAAGGTATCTTCCCTCGTGAGGGCCAATCGTAAAGCACGTGTTGCGCGTCGGGTCCCGGTTGTATTCTTGCTGTTCGCGAGCAAACTGGTACAAATCCTCGAATATCGCCGCGAGGTTGTTCCGGACTGCGGTGTCTTCTAGACCCGCTACATGGAGGGGCAGCTCATTGACTATGAGATCGACCAGTTGAGCTTGTTTCGGGTCACGGAGGTCCAGAAAAGTGCAGTTCGTTTCGGCCATATCGCTAAGCAAGTTCCTCGTTGCGGCGTCCGGTGCACGACTCGCGAGAAATTCCATGACGAATGCGGTCGCCCTGCCACCGCCCATCCATTCGCGCTGCAGAAAAGAGATATGGCCGTTCACCGGTTGTATCTCACTGCCGATGTAATCCCCGGGTAAGGCATGTTGTTCCTTACTGAACTTTGAAGTGGGCGGCGATTAGTGGCCGCCCCCGCAGCCGCCTCCGCCGCAGCCGTCGCCGCCCCCACAACCCGAATGCC
>NZ_MLQM01000148.1:0-13345 GCF_001854525.1 Mycobacterium talmoniae | reverse complement strand
CATGGCGGCCGCCCCCGCCACCCCGCCGGCCGGGGACCACGCGTCGACCACCGCGTCGGACCGGGGTGCGGGCCGGCTGGGGTTTGCCGGGACCGCCCCCACCGGCGCCACCCGCGCGACCGGGCTGGCCACGCTGAGCGGCGACGACGCGGGCCCCACCGCCCCGATGCTGCCCGGTAGCTGGGCCACCGACCCCGACCAGTAATGAAGCGCAGATACGGGTTAAATCGACGTAAATATACGCAGATGCGGATTTCTACCGCGGGTTGTGTGCTTATATGGCGCGGGCCACAGCGGATGGGCGCGAGCGCCGGTAACTCGGTAGCCGCGCGCTGGATGGGATTGGATGGGATCGGAAATGGGAGTAGCGATGACAGGTTTCGACCGGAGCATGGTCGGCGGCACCCGGTCGGGTGCCCTGCTGGCGGCCGCGCTGGTCACGATCGGCGTCACCGCGCCCGCGGCCATGCCGGTCACCGCCGCGTCAGCCGACTTCCTGCTGGCCGCCGCGTCCACGCCCGTCGACCCCGAGCCCACCAACCCCATCAACGAGTGGTTCCAAACCTTCCGCGCCGACGACCTGGCGTTTAACGCCCAAGTCGAACACGTCCTCGGCGGCACGCTGCCCGCGTCCGGTGTCCCGCCCGCGACGCCGGCCGATGCGCTGGTCTACGACGTCGAAGCACCGGGCAACCTGCTCCGCGGCGACCTGGAGGCGCTGATCTACGCCACCGAGTACTTGAGCCACGGCGACTTCGGCGAGGCCGGCGCGATCCTGGCGCCGGTCCCCGTCGACACCCTGCAGGGTCCGGTGGTGCTCATCGACACCAACCTGACCGGGTTGGCGGAGGCGATCGGCGTCCCCGCCGTCGACATCAGCGCATTCAACAACGCGATCTATGAACCGATCATCGCGTTGGACACCACGCTGGAAAGCGCGCTGACCGAGCTCGGGGCCAGCCTGCCCAATCTCGATCCGCTCCCGGACACGGTGGCGGCGGCCGCGATGGATCTGATGAACGTCACCGACCTCGGTGGTCTGCTGAGCCTGCTGGACTTCAGTGCCCTCCTCTAAGACAACGGCGCCCGAACCGCTGCGCACCGCCCAGCCCACCGCGCCGTCGACGTTAGCGTTCATGGACCAAACCCTGTTCGCGACGCTGCGCGCCACCGGGCGCGACGCGGTGGTGCAGTGTGTCTGGGTGTATGACCGCGCCGTCGACCTCGACGGGTTGCGGCGTTTTCACCGCAACCTGTCGCACGGCCTGCTGGGGCGCCGCATCGAACGCTCCCCGCTGCCGTTTGGCCGGCACCGGTGGGTCACCGACCCCGGACCGCCCGAGATCGACATCGCCGAATCCGCGCGTCCCCGCGGCGAAGTCGGCGACTGGGCCGATGAACGCACCCAACTGCGGATCGACCCGGAACGCGGTCCGGGCTGGCATCTCGGCGTGCTGCCGCTGACCGACGGGGCCAGCGCGGTCAGCCTGGTGGCGTCGCACTGCCTGATCGATGGGCTGGGGTTGGCCGGCGCGATCGCCGACGCGGCCCGCGGCGTCCGGCTCGGCCTGGACTACCCGCCGCCGGGGTCGGTGACCCGGTGGCGCGGGCTGCTGCGCGACGCCGGGCAAACCGTGCGCGACGCGCCCGCGGTGGCCCGGGCCGTGCTCGCCGCGGTCAAACAGGGCCGCCACCAGGACGATACGGCCGGCGCAGCCCCACCGGCGGTCGCGGTTCCCGACGGCGATGCGCCGATCGTCGTCCCGTCGATCACGATCTACCTCGACGTCGCGGACTGGGATGCCCGCGCCGCCGCGTTGGGCGGCACCACCCACCACCTGGCCGCCGCGTTCGCGGCGACCCTCGGTGAGCGCCTGGGCCGCCGCCACGACGGGGTGGTCACCGTGCAGTTCCCGATCAGCGACCGGCGACCGGGCGACACCCGCGCCAACGCGTTGTCGTTCGTCGACGCCCGGGTCGACCCGGCCGGGCTGCCCACCGACCTGGCCGGCATCCGGGCGACGATCGGGCGGGAGCTGGGGACGCTGCGGCAGCACCCGGACGCCGCGTCGCCGATCCTGCCGTTGACCCCGCTGATCCCGTTCGTCCCGAAACCGGTGTTGGCGCGGCTATCCGAGGCGGCGTTCGCTTACGGCGAGCTGCCGGTGGCCTGTTCCAACCTCGGCGACCTCGACCCGGCGGTGGCGTGCCCCGACGGCACCGCCGCCGACTACGTCTACGGCCGCGGCGCCGAACAACACCTGACCCGCGGGTATCTGGAACACACCCTGGGCCAGCTGTCGCTGTTGTCGATGCGCCTGGGTGGGCGGCTGTCCATCACCGTGGCCGCCTACCAGCCCGGGGCGGACAACGGCAAAGCCGCGCTGCGCGAGCTGGCGGCGCGCACCCTGGCCGAGTTCGACCTGACCGGGGTAATCGCCTAAACCCTTACTGGGCGCCGATTTCGGAGAGCACCGCGGCGCTGTCCATGCCGGCGATGTCCAGATACACCTCGGCAACCTGATCCAGCCGGCCCGGGTCCGGCTCCCGGTCGGCGAGCCGGCCGGCCAGCGCGGCGACGGTGCGGGTGGCGAACAGGTCGGCGACCGCCGCGTCGGGGACATCCAGCCAGGTCCGGATCCGGGCCACCGCCGCGGTGGCCAGCACCGAATCCCCACCGAGGGCAAAGAAATCGTCGTCGACGCCGACGTCCGGCACCCCCAGCAGCTCACCGACGATGGCGGCCAGCGCCTTTTCCACCGGGGTCGACGGGGCCCGGTAGCCGGGTGCACCGCCGGCGGCGACGGCGGCGGTCAGGTCGGCGGTAACCGCCCGCCGATCGATCTTCCCGCCGACCGTGAACGGAATGCGGTCCACCAGCGTCACCTGCTGCGGAATCATGTGCGCCGGAACGAAATCGGCCAGCCCGGCCCGGATCTGGGCCGCGGTGCACCGGTCGTCGTCGACGCGGACCATCGCGGCCAGCACCGCCGAATCCGGGCCGGTCGGCACCACCGCCGCCACCGCGCCGACCACGCCGGTCACCCGGCGCAGCGCGGCCTCGACGTCACCGAGTTCGATCCGGTAGCCGCTGACCTTGACCCGGTGATCGGCGCGGCCGACGAACTCGCACGTGCCGTCCGGCCAGTAGCGCACCAGATCGCCGGTGCGGTACCAGGTTCGGCCGTCGTATTCGACGAACTTCTGCGCGGTCAAATCCGGCCGGCCGCGGTAGCCGCGGGCGATGCCGCGGCCGGACACCCACAGTTCGCCGGGCACCCAGTCCGGGCAGTCGTCGCCGGCGGCGTTGACCACCCGGCAGGCGATGTTGGGGAACGGGGTGCCGTAGGGCACCGCGGTCCAGTGCGCGGGCGGGTCGGCGACCTCGCAGAGCGTGGCGTGCACCGCGGTTTCGGTGGCGCCGCCCAGCCCGGCGAACCGCACCCGGGGCGCCTCGGTTCTCAGCCGGCGCGCCAATTCCGGGCGCACCCAGTCGCCGCCGACGGGCACCACCCGCAGCGAGGACAGCCGCCCCGCGCCGACCTCGAGCAGCATGTGCAGCCAGCCCGGCATGAAATTGAGCACGGTCACCCGGTGGGTGTCGATGAGCGCCGCCCAGCGGTCCGGGTCGCGGCGGTGCGCCTCGTCGACCATCACGATCGCCCCGCCGGCGCGCAGGATGGCGAAGATGTCCAGCACCGACAGGTCGCTTTCCAGCGTCGCCAACGCCAGGCAGCGATCGGCGGGCCCGATCTCGAAGTGGCGGGACAAGAACTCCACCGTGTTCATCGCCGCGTCGTGCGTCATCTCGACACCCTTGGGTTCGCCGGTGGAACCCGAGGTGAACAGCACGTAGGCCAGCTGTGCGGGATCGGTTGCCGCGGGGCGGGTTTGGCTGCCGGCGCCGGCCGCGACGGCGTCGGTGACGGTCAGCACCGGCACCCCCGGCGCGGTCACCGGGTGCGTCCCGCAGGCCAGCACCGCGCGGACCGCGCCGGTGTCCAGGATGCGGGTCACCCGATCGGCGGGCTGGTCGACGCCGATCGGCAGGTACACCCCGCCGGCGGCCAGGATGCCCAGCAGCGCCGGGATCTGGTCGGCGTGCTTGGGGCCCAGCACCGCGACGGTGTCGCCGTCCCGGATCCCGAGGTCGCGCAACGCCGCCGCCACCGCCAGCGCCTGGTCCCGCAGCTGGCGGTAGCTGAGCTCCCCGGTGCTCGCGTAGACGGCCGGCGCGTCGGGTTGCTGCTCGGCGCGGCGGAAAAACCCGTCGTACAACGTTTCTCCGCTGGGCTCCGCGGTGCCGGCGTTGACCGCCGCGCGCACCGCCCGCTGCGCGGCGGGCAGCGCCGCGGGGGCCGGCGCGTCCCAGGCGGTGTCGTCGCCGGCCAGCCGGGTCAGTTCGTCGATGTGGTGGGCGAACATGGCGTCGACGACCCCGGGTAAAAACGCGTCGTCGCGCACGTCCCAGTTCACCAGCACGCCGCCGTCGAACTCGGTGACCTGGGCGTCCAGCAGCACCTGGGGGCCTTGGGAAATGATCCAGCTCGGGGCGCCGAAGGTGTCGGTGACCTCGCCGGCGAACAGCTCGCCCAGCCCGAGTGCGCTGGTGAACACCACCGGCGCCAACACCTGGGTGCCGCGGTGCCGGCCCAGATCGCGCAGCACCGACAGCCCGGAGTAGGCCGCATGCGCGGCGGCGGTCCGCATGGTGTTTTGCACGGTGTGCGCCCGGGCCGTCGCGGTGGCGGTGTCGGTGAGGTCGATGTCGAGCAGCAGCGAGGAGGTGAAGTCGCCGACCAGCCGGTCGACGTCGGGGTGCAGCGGCTCGCGGCCGAACAGCGGCACGTTGAGCAAAAACCGGGGGCCGGCCGACCAGCGGGCCAGCGTGTTGGCGAAGGCGGCGGCCAACGTCATCGCCGGGGTGATGCCGCGGGCGCGGGCCTTGGCGAACAACGCGTCCCGGGTGTGCGGGTCCAGCCAGTGCCAGCGGCGGCTGCTGGTGCGTGACTCGCACTGCTCGGGGTGCGACGCCAGCCGCGGCGGGTCCGGCAAGTCGGGCAGCCGCGTGGCCCACCAGTCCCGGTCGGCGTCACGGGCCGGTGCCGGCTCGGCGTCGCGGCGCAGCATGGCCTGCCGGTAGTCGCGGTAGGTGTAGCCCAGCGCGGGCAGGGTGGTGCCGCGGTACAGGGCGGCGAGGTCGGCCATCAAGGTGCGGTAGCTCATCGCGTCGGCGGCCTGCATGTCCAGGTCGACGTGCAGCCGCGAGCGCGACCCGGGCAGCCGGGACAGGGTCAGTTCCAGCACCTGGCCGTCGAGTTGCTGATGCGACTTGGCGTCGCGGATGTCGGCGAGCCGGGTTTCCACGACCGCCGGGTCCTGGTCGCGCAGGTCGTGCACGGTGACCGGGAAGTCCGTCGCCGGCCCGATCCGCTGGGTGCCGTCCGGGGTGAACTGCACCCGCAGCATCGGGTGGCGGGTGGCCAGCGCGGTGGCCGCGGTCGCCAGCCGCTGCGGGTCGATCTCGCCGCCGTCGAACTCCACGTACAGGTGCCCGGCCACCCCGCCCAGCGGCTGGTTGTCCTGGCGGCCCACCCACATGGCGTGCTGCATCGGGGCCAGCGGGAACGGTGCGTCGGCGGCGTCGGCGTCGGTGGCGGCGGGCTGCGGCAGGTCCGCCGCGGTGGCCGCGGCCAGCAGCGTCGACCAGGCGTCAATGCGGGGTTCGGCGGCCAGCGCGGCGAAATCGATGTCGATGCCCTGCTTTCGCCAGCGCCCGGCCAGCGCCATCATCCGGATCGAGTCCAGGCCCTGACCGATCAGGTCCGCGCCGGGGTCGACGGCGGCGGCGGTCACGCCGAGCAGGTCGGCGACCGCCGCGCGGATGTCCGCCTCGCTCAGGCCCGCACCAGCCACACTGCCCTCCCTTGTTAGTAAAGGC
Source organism: Mycobacterium talmoniae (assembly GCF_001854525.1). Taxonomy (NCBI): domain Bacteria; kingdom Bacillati; phylum Actinomycetota; class Actinomycetes; order Mycobacteriales; family Mycobacteriaceae; genus Mycobacterium; species Mycobacterium talmoniae. The sequence continues at coordinate 7,404 of NZ_MLQM01000148.1, read as the reverse complement.
TGCCCTAACTTCGTGGACGCTACCCTATATTCGACCCGCAGCACACGCCGACCCGAGGAGACCGATGGAGGACGGGTTCGTGCCGTTTCCCGCCGAGCGGGCCGCGGCCTACCGGGCCGCCGGCTACTGGCGCGGCCGCACGGTGGACTCGCTGCTGACCGAGGCCGCGCGGCGCTGGCCCGATCGGGTCGCGGTCCGCGACCCCGCCGAGGCGCTGACCTATGCCGACCTGGACGCGGCCGCCGACCGGGCCGCGGCGGGGCTGGCCGGGTTGGGCATCGCCCCCGGGGACCGGGCGCTGCTGCAGCTGCCCAACGGCGCGCAGTTCGCGGTGGCGTTGTTCGGGCTGCTGCGGGCCGGGGCGATCCCGGTGCTGTGCCTGCCCGGCCACCGGGCCACCGAGTTGAGCCACTTCGCCACCGTCAGCGGGGCCACCGCCCTGCTGATCGCCGACGCCGCAGCCGGATTCGACTACCGGGCGATGGCGCAGCGGCTGGTCGCCGAGCAGCCCGGGTTGCGCCACGTCGTGGTCGCCGGCGACCCGGGACCGTTCCGATCCTGGGCGCAACTGCTGGCCGGCCCCGCCGAGCCGCCGGCGGTGGACGTCGACCCGGGGGCGCCGGCGCTGCTGCTGGTCTCCGGCGGCACCACCGGGCTGCCCAAGCTGATCCCCCGCACCCACGACGACTACGTGTACAACGCGACCGCCAGCGCCGAGCTGTGCGGATTGACCGCCGACGACGTGTATCTGGTGGCGCTGCCGGCCGCCCACAACTTCCCGCTGGCCTGCCCCGGGCTGCTCGGCGCCGTCGCGGTGGGGGCGACCACGGTGTTCACCGCCGACCCGAGCCCGGAGTCGGCATTCGCGGTGATCGACCGGCACCGCGTCACCGTCACCGCGCTGGTGCCGGCGCTGGCCAGCCTGTGGGCGCAGGCCTGCGACTGGGAGCCGGTGACCCCGAAAACGTTGCGGCTGTTGCAGGTTGGCGGGGCCAAACTGGCCGCCGACGACGCCCGCCGGGTGCGTGCCGCGTTGACGCCCGGGTTGCAGCAGGTGTTCGGGATGGCCGAGGGGCTGCTCAACTACACCCGGCTCGACGATCCGCCCGAGCTGGTGGAGACCACCCAGGGCGCGCCGCTGTGCGACGCCGACGAGCTGCGGGTCGTCGACGACGCCGGGGCGGACGTGCCCGCGGGCGAGGAGGGGGAACTGCTGGTGCGCGGCCCCTACACGCTCAACGGGTATTTCGCCGCCAAGGCGATCAACGAGCGGTCGTTCACCCCGGACGGGTTTTTTCGCACCGGCGACAAGGTCCGCCGGCTAGCGAACGGGTATCTGGAGGTCACCGGCCGGGTCAAGGACGTCATCCAGCGCGGTGGCGAGACGGTGGCCGCCGCCGACCTCGAGGAGCAGCTGCTGACCCATCCGGCGATCCGCAGCGCGGCGGCGGTGCCGCTGCCCGATCAGTATCTGGGTGAACGGATCTGCGCGGCGGTGGTTTTCCACGCGGATCCGGTGACGTTGGCGGAGGTCAACGGCTACCTCGACGAGCGCGGCGTGGCCACCCACGCCCGCCCCGATGTGCTGGTCGCGCTGCCGGGCCTGCCGCTGACGCCGGTCGGCAAAATCGACAAAAAAGCGATTGCAGAACGGGTCGCCCTTGGCGCGAGCGTGCGTGTCCCCGGTCGACACGCCGACGAAAATCCCGGATCTGCGCACGCTCGCACCTGCGACGCCGGCTAATCCCACCAGAACGCCCAGGTGTCCAGCACCGACACCGCGTCGGCCAGCCCAACCCAAAAGTGCCATTGACGAATGTCACCATTTGTTGTTGACTCAATTGCATGACGGACGCTGTCGCAGCGGATGCGCAATGCTCGGCCTGACTACCAAGAAACGCAGCCGGGGCGCAGCGGCGGTGGTGACCGGCGCCGGCAGCGGGATCGGCGCGGCGTTCGCCGCCGAACTCGCCCAGCGCGGCGGCGCCGTGGTGTGCAGCGATATCGACGACGCCGCCGCCCAGCGCACCGCCGACGCCATCACCGCACAGCAAGGCAAAGCGGTTGCGGTGCACTGCGATGCGTCGAAGATCGACGACGTCGGAAACCTGGCCGCCGCCGCCCAAGACTTCTTTGACGGCCCACCCACCCTGGTGATCAACAACGCCGGAGTCGGCGCCGGCGGAACCCCGATCGGCGAAGTGCCGCTGGAGGATTGGACCTGGACGCTAGGCATCAACCTGTGGGGCCCGATCCACGGCTGCCACGTGTTCACCCCGATCCTGCGGGAGGCCGGCTACGGCGGCATCATCAACGTCGCCTCGGCGGCCGCCTTCGGTGCGGCGCCCGGCATGGCCGCCTACAACGTCAGCAAGGCCGGCGTGCTGTCGCTGTCGGAAACCCTGGCCGCCGAGTTATCCGGCACCGGGATCGCGGTCACCGTGCTGTGCCCGACGTTCGTCAAGACCAACATCGTCGAAACCGGCCGCATCACCAGCGACTCGGCGGACCTGGCCGCCAAGTTGATGCGCTGGACCGGCTTCTCCGCGACCAAGGTCGCCCGGACCTGCCTGGACACCCATGACCGCGGCGGGCTGTACTGCATGCCGCAGCTGGACGCCAAGATCGGTTGGGATATCAAACGTTTCGCCCCAGAAACGTACACCCGGGCGCTCGGCCTGCTGTCCCGAGCCCGGCCCCACTAAGTAAAGGAGCGACGCACATGGCCATCGACATGGACGTGATGCTGGCGAAGATCAAGGACCGGCAGTGGGCGCTGGCCGACATCGACTGGGACGCGCCGGGCGCCGAGACCATCAGCGATGAGCTCCGGCCCAAGCTGAAGGCGTTCATGGCCGACCTGTGCTGGATCGAAAACATCGGCGCGCGCGGGTTCGCCGCGCTGGCGAAGAAGGCCCCTACCGCGACGCTGGCCGAGATCTACCGCTACTTCCACGCCGAGGAGCAGCGCCACGCCAACGCCGAGTTGGCGCTGATGAAGCGCTGGGGCATGTTGGACGGCGCCGAGCTGCCCGAACCCAACGTCAACATCCGGCTGGCCATGCAGTGGCTGGACAGCTACTCCGACGATATGCCGCTGTCGCTGCTGGGCACCGTGATCCCGATGCTGGAGGTCGCCCTGGATGGGGCGCTGCTGAAGTTCCTGCTCGAAGAGGTCGACGACCCGGTGTGTCACCAGGTCTTCGAGAAGATCAACAACGACGAATCCCGGCACCTCGCCGTCGATTTCGCCGTGCTGGAGTTGATCGGGCACGCCGACGCCCGCCGGCTGGCGATCGAGTTCGTCGGCAACGTCGCCTCCCCCGGGGTAATCATCGGCGCGCTGATGGCCGTACCGCTGTTCAACCGGGTGCGCAACGAGATCATCGGCATGGGGCTGGATCCCGAGCGCCTGTACACCGCGCTGCTGCGGTTCAAGCAGTTGGGCGAGCGTGGCGAACACACCTGGCGGGTGCCGGCCTACCAGATCGTCAAACGATACGCCAGCTTGGTGGCCAACCCGCGCAGTCCGTATCACCTGCTGGCCAATCCGACGGTGTGGCTGTCCGACTTCTACCCGAAGCGGCTACTCAAACCGATACCGAGCTGGTTCAAAGAGCTCACCTACGAGCCGGCGGCCTAACCCCATGGCCGGCAACCACACCTATCAAACGCTGATCGTCGGCGCCGGCTTCACCGGCATCGGCGCGGCGATCAAACTCAAAAAGGCCGGCGTCGACGACCTGGTGATCCTGGAGCGCAGCGACCGGGTCGGCGGAACCTGGCGTGACACCAGCTATCCCGGTGCGGCCTGCGACATCCCGTCGCTGCTGTACTCGTTTTCGTTCGTTCCCAACCCCACCTGGTCGCGGGCGTACTCCCCCGCCGACGAGATCCGCCGGCACATCGAGGAGATGGCCGATCGGTTCGACGTGCGCCGCCACATCCGGTTCGGCCAGGAAGTCAGCGGGCTGGTCTTCGATGAGGCCGCGGGGGTGTGGAGCGCCACCGTGGGGCGCAAACGGTTCCGGGCCCGCACCGTGATCTTGGCGTCCGGTCCGTTGCCGGACTCCAGCTTCCCCGACCTGCGCGGCCTGGACACCTACCGCGGCCACAAGATCCACAGTGCCCACTGGGATCACGACTACGATTTCACCGGCAAGCGGGTCGCGGTGATCGGCACCGGCGCCAGCGCCATCCAGATCGTTCCCGAGCTCGTCAAACACGCCGAGTTCGTCAAGGTGTTCCAACGCACCCCGGGCTGGGTGCTGCCCCGCCTCGACGTGGCGATCCCGCCTTCGGTCCAGGAGCTGTTCTCGAAAGTCCCTGCGGCCCAACAGCTTGCCCGGCAGGCCCTGTTCTGGGGGCATGAGGCCAGTGCCACCGCGCTGGTGTGGAACACGCCGCTGACCGGGCTCGTCGCCCGGCTGGGCAAGGCCCACCTGCGCAGCCAGGTCAAGGATCCGTGGCTGCGCCGGCAACTCACCCCCGATTTCACCCCGGGCTGCAAACGCATGCTGGTGTCCAGCGACTACTACCCCGCGCTGCAGCGCGACAACTGCAAGCTGATCGACTGGCCGATCGCGACCCTGAGCCCGGCCGGGATCCGCACCAGCGACGGCGTCGAGCACCACCTGGACGCCATCGTGTTCGCCACCGGCTACGACGTGCACCTGACCGGCCCGCCCTACCCGGTCGCCGGGATCGGCGGCCGGTCGCTGGCCGACGAATGGGCCGGCGGCGCGCAGGCGTACAAGAGCATCAACGCGCACGGCTACCCCAACCTGTTCTTTATGACCGGACCCAACTCCGGGCCCGGCCACAACTCGCTGCTGGTGTATATCGAAGGCCAGCTCGACTATGCGGTGCGCGCGATCACCACCATCCTCGGCGAGGATCTGCGCTACCTGGATGTGCGCGCGGACATCCAACGCCGCTACAACGCGGGCATCCAGCGCCGGCTCACCAAGACGACGTGGATGTCGGGCTGCCGCAGCTGGTATCTGACCAAGGACGGCTTCAACGCGTCGATGTATCCCGGATTCGCCACCCAGTATCTTCGACAGATGGCCGACTTCCGGTTCGCCGACTACCACGCGGTGGCACGTGACGCCGACGCGCGCGTCGCCGTCACCTCCGCCTGATGGCCCCGGAGCGACGACCCGAAGCCGGCACGATCGCCGGGGTGCTGGCCAATGTGCGGCGGGTACCGCGGCGGGTGCGCCGCCAGTCCCGCGACGTCATCGAAACCGCGGTCGCCCAACTCTTCGACGCCGCGGTGCGCCACCCGCAGCACACCGCGCCGTCGGGGGAATACCGCATCGACGACCTGGCCCGGTTGGCCGGCACCACCACCCGCAATATCCGGGTGTACCGCGACCGCGGCCTGCTGCCGCCGCCGCTGCGGGTGGGGCGGATCGCGCTGTTCAACGACACTCACCTGACCCGGCTGCGGCTGATCACCTCGATGCTCGACCGCGGCTACAACATCGCCCACGTCAAGGAGATGCTCGGCGCGTGGGAGGAGGGCAAGAACCTCGGCGATGTGCTGGGCCTGGAGACCGCGATTGCGGGCAGCTGGACCACCGAACGACCCCAGACCATGCCGCGGGCGCAGGCCGAACGGCTGATCGACGACCGGGCCGCGTTCGAGCGGCTGGTGGCGTTGGGGTTGATCCGCCTGGACGACGGGCAGGCCACCGTGACCCGACCCAAGCTGATCGAGGCGTTCAACGAGATCCGCGGCTACGGCATCGGGATCGACCGGCTCATCGGCCTATACGAGGAGACCCTGCCGCACATCGACGCGATCAGCGACATCCTGGTGCGCGCCGGCGCCGAGCACGTCGTCGACCAGATCAAACCCGGCGAACCGCTGTCGGCCGACACCGAGATCGCCGAGCTGATCACCATGCTGGTCCGGTTCCGCACCCAGGCCGTCGCGTCGGTGACCGCGACGTTGGCGTCGTCGATCGAGTCGACGATCGAATCCATGGTCGGCCGGCTGCTGTCCGACTACCTAGAAGACGCCGAGCAGTCGCGTTCGTGACTGTGCGATTCCATACGCCAGGCAGGCGTATCGGGTATCACACCGCACAGTCGGCGCAAGAGCCGCGCGCTAGGACCGCTCGATCAGGTACGGGGCCAGCGTGCCCAGCTTCTCGCAGGTCTCCTCGAATTCGCGGTCGGGGCTGGACACGTCGATGATGCCGGCGCCGGCGCGCAGCCAGGTCCGCCCGTCGCGTTCGTAGGCGGCCCGCAGCGTCAGCGCGGCATCCAGCTCGCCGTCGGCGGAAAACGTCACCACCGCACCGGAATACAGCCCCCGCGGGCAATCGTCCAGGCGCAGGATGGCGTCCACCCCGGCGGCCTTGGGAATGCCGGACGCGGTGACCGCCGGAAACAGGGCCTCCAGCGCATCCATCCGGTCGTGGGCCGCGTCCAGGCGGGCGCTGACCGTCGAGCCCAGGTGCTGCACGCTGCCCCGCTCCCGCACCGTCATGAAATCGGTGACGGCGGCGCTGCCCGGCTCGGCGACCTCGTCGATCTCGGCCATCGAGGTGCGCACCGAGATGGCGTGTTCGACGATCTCCTTGGCGTCGGACTCCAGGTCCTCGCGCGCCCGCCGATCGTGCACGTCGCCGCGGCCCAGCGCTCGGGTGCCGGCCAGCGGTTCGGTGACCACCAGCCCGTCGCGGCGGACCGCCGCCACCAGTTCCGGGCTGAAGCCCAGCGCCCGAATTCCGCCCAGCCGCAACAGGAATGACCGCACCGGGGTGGTATGCCGCCGGGCCCGCCGATAGGTGGACGGAAAGTCCACGGCGAATGGCACGTCCACGCAGCGCGACAGGATCACCTTCTGGTAGCGGTCGCCGCGGATCTCGTCGATGGCCGCGGCCACCCGGCGCCGGTAGTCGGCCCCGTCGGCGGCCACCTCGACCGCCGACGGGGCCGGCGTCGCCGGCACCCCGTCGGCCAGCAGCCGATCCAGCGCCCCGCGATGCCGGTCCTCGGCGTCGAACAGGCGGATCTCCTCAGCGGTGACGACGATGCGGGTCCGCGGCCAAAACACCCGCGCCAGCGGGGTTCCCGGCGCCAGCCGGTGCTGCAGCCCGAACCGGTAGGCGCCGAATTCAAACGCGATCCAGCCGAACGCGTGGTCGGTCTCCAGCAGCAGCCGGTCCACCGCCTCGCCGAGGGCCTCCCCCGGGCGTCCGGACCAGTCCTGCCGTTGGATGACGCCGTCGCGGACGATGCGCAGTTCGTCGTTGTCGAGCTCGACGCTGGCCTGCACGCCGATGGCCAGTGTCCACGCCCCGTCGCGCTCGTAGAGCAGGTACTCGTCGCCGTCGCGTTCCGGCAGCGCCGCGGCCAGCTCGGCCGCCACGTCGGCAGGCGCGATAT
>NZ_MLQM01000147.1:0-13511 GCF_001854525.1 Mycobacterium talmoniae | reverse complement strand
CCGCGAGCAGACGCAGATTCGCACTCGCGGCGGCCGCGGAGTGCGAATCTGCGTCTGCTCGGCGTTCGGGAAACTACACCTCGATGACGACGGCGCCGCCCTGACCGCCGCCGGCACACATCGCGGCCACACCGATGCCGCCGCCGCGCCGCTGCAGCTCGTAGACCAGGGTGGTCACCATCCGCGCCCCGGAGGCGGCGATCGGGTGACCCAGGCTGCAGCCGCTGCCGGAGAAGTTCACCTTCTCCTCGTCCAGGCCGTATTCGCGGCACGCCGCGATCGGCACCGACGCGAGCGCCTCGTTGATCTCTCACAGCGCGACGTCGCCGGCCGACAGCCCGGCCCGCTGCAGCACCTTGCCGATCACCTTGACCGCGCCCAGCCCGGTGTCGCGGGGGGCCACCCCGGCGGCCGCCCAGGCCTTGACGCTGCCCAGCACGCTCAGCCCCTCACCCTCGGCGTAGCCGCGCTCGACGAGCGCCACCGCGGCGGCCGCGTCGTTGGTGCCGCTGCTGTTGCCGGCGGTGATCGAGAACCCCTCGATCTCGGGGTGCAGTACCTTCAGGCCCGCCAGCTTCTCCACGGTGGTGTCCCGGCGCGGGTGCTCGTCGACGCTGAACTCGGTCACCGACCCGTCGGGCAGTTCGACCTTCAACGGCACGATCTCGTCGACGAACTTGCCCGCGTCGATCGCGGCGATCGCCCGCTGATGTGACCGCGCCGCCCAGGCGTCCATCTCCTCGCGGGTGATGCCGGCGGCCTGGGCGGTGTTCCAGCCCACCGTGATCGACATGTCGCGGGTCGGCGCGTCCGGGGCTTCCGGATGGGTGGGCGGCATCCAGGGCTCTTCGAACTTCAGCTCCGGCCCGGGCACCCGCCACTTGGTCACCGGCGTCATCGATAGCGACTGCACGCCCCCGGCGATCAGCACCCGCTCCATGCCGGAGCCGATCTGGGCGGCCGCGTTGCCGATCGCGGTCAGGCTGCCCGCGCAGTGCCGGTTGACGGATTGGCCGGGCACGTCTTCCATCCCGCACTTCGCCGCCGCGTACCGCGCGAGATCGCCGCCGCCGTAGTGGGACTCGGCGAAGATGATGTCATCGATGGCGCCCGGCTCGATGCCGGCGCGGCGCACCACCTCGGGCAGCACGGTGGTGATCAATGTTTCCGGAGGGGTGTTGACCAGGGTTCCCTTGAACGACCGTCCGATCGCCGTCCGCACGGCACCGACGATGACAGGTGTGGGCATATCGCAACCTTACATTGTTCGACGTTTATGTAAACCTAGCAGTTCCCGCGACACGGTCAATACCGGGGCTTACGGTTCCGGCACGTGGAAGTGTTCGTCGCGCAGCCGGAACGCCTCCTTGGTGCCGTGTTGGGCGCGGGTCTTGACGAAGTTGAACTCGCCGGGCGCGAACTGCAGGTTGGTGCCAAACGCGTGAAACAGGTAGCTGGCCACCTCCTCGCCCTGGTAGGCCTGGCTCTGCTCGACCAGCCGGAACGCCTCCTTGGCGATGACCACGCCGTCGGCCGGCATCTTGGCCACCTTCTCCGCCCAGTACCGCGCCCGCCCCGAAACCAGCTCAGGCTCACACGTTTCGGTGAACACCCCGAGGTGCTCGACCGCGGCCGCTTCGATGATGTCGCCGGTCAGCAGCAGCCGCCGCGCCAACACCGGCCCCAGCCGGTGGAAGAACATGTGCAGGCTGCCCAGCGCCGGGCCCAGGAAGCGGGTGGCCGGCATGCCGAGTTTGGTGTTGCGGGCCACCACGGCGATGTCGGTCATCAGCGCCATCTCGAAGCCGCCGCCCAGCGCGTAGCCGCTGATCTCCCCCACCGTGACCTTGGGGAAGCCCATCAGATTGTGGTAGAAGCCGAACGACTTGCGGTCGACGGTGAGCCGCCGCCGTTGGCTGGGGCGGCTTTTGGCCGGCGGCTGGGCGGGATCCGCCCGCTCGCCATACCAGCCGTAGGCGTTGTTCATGTCCGCGCCGGTGGAAAACACCCCGTCGGCGCCGCGCAGCAGCACCACCACCAGGTCGTCGTCCTCGGCGACGTGATCCAGGCAGCGGGCCAGGGCGTCCCGCATGGTCGCGTCATAGGAGTTGCGTTGCCGCGGGTTGTTCAAGGTGATGGTGGCGATCCGCTTCTCGGGATCGCTCGCGAAGAGCACACGGTCGTCCGTGGTGTCCTCCAGGGTCATCTGCCGGGTTCCTTCCTGTCGCCGGTGGACTCGGGCCGGCGGCGGCCGAACCGGTAGCCGGTCAGCTTTTCGGGCGGCGACGCGACGGTGGCGACTTCCCCGGTGCACAGCACCTGGTCGCCGTGCCGCAGTCGCGCCGTGGCGGTGATGCCCCGCTCGGATTCGGCGCGCACGATGTCGAAGCCCAACTCGGTCAGGATCGGCGTGGGCCGGCGGAAGGTCACCACCAGTGATCGGGTGCGGCCCGCCAGCTGGGCCGCGCAACTTTGGTGCTGGATGACGCAGTCGAAGAACACCGCGAGGAACCCGCCGTGCACCAATCCGGGCGGCCCCTCGTACACCAGCGGGAAAGTGACTCGGCCTGAGGCGTTCTCGGCGTCGAGGTGATCGAAGTGGTATTCCGGGAAGCAGGGGTTGAAGGCGCCGATGTCGAAGGCGTGCCCCAGGTAGACCCGCCGGTCCGCGCCGCCGTCGGGGCCGATGCGGGGCGCGGGGTCCGGCGGCGCCGCGGCGGCCAGCGCGGCCTCCCAGTCGGCGCACCGGGCCAGCATGTCGTCGACCGCCGGATGGGGGTGCTCCAACGACAGCAGCAGACCGGTCAACCGCCGGAGCGAGGCCGCGGCGGCGACGGTCTGCGCCAACGGCCGTTCGCCGTAGCGGGCGATGTCGTCCACCGCGGTCGGTGAAATCTCTGCGCCGTCCGTCATGCGCCTTTCCTCAACTGAGAACAATCGTATAGCCTACTGTAGGGGTAACGATATAGCGACCGAAGGGCGGTTCCCACCGTGACCGACGACGCCGACTCCGCCGCGGCCGAGGGCTCGGTGACCGCGCTGCGCGAGGGCGCCATCCTGCGGGTGACGCTGGACCGACCCGAGCGACGTAATTCCTTGAGCCACCCGATGATTGACGAGTTCGTCGCCGCCCTCACCGAGGCGGCCACCGACGACACGCTGCGCGCCATTCACGTTCGCGGGGCCGGCGCGGACTTTTGCGCGGGCGCCGACTGGGTGGCCACCAACACCGAGGGTCATCGACCCCGCACCGGGGCCCTGGCGCGGCGCATCCCGCACACCGCCCACCGGGTGATCGAACTGGTGCACAGCATCCAGTTGCCGGTGGTGTGCAGCGTGCGCGGCTGGGCGGTCGGGTTGGGCTGCAATCTGGCGCTGGCCGCCGACTTCACCGTGGCGGCGTCCGACGCGGTGTTCTGGGAGCCGTTTTTGACCCGCGGGTTCAGCCCGGATTCGGGCTCCACCTGGCTGCTGCCCCGGCTGGTCGGGTTGGCCCGGGCCAAGCGGATGCTGCTGCTCGGGGAGAAGGTGTCCGGAGCCGACGCCGCGGACTGGGGTCTGATCCACCAGGCGACCGACCCGGCCGAGCTGGACGCCGCCGCCGAGGCGCTGTTGGCCCGGCTGGCATCGGGCCCCACGGTCGCGCTCGGTCTGACCAAACAGGCCCTCAATTACGGCCAGCATGCCACCCTACCCCAGTCCATGACACATGAGTTGTCCAGTTTGGAATTGTCTTGCCGGACCGGTGATTTCAAAGAGGGACTGGCCGCGTTCCAACAGCGACGCACGCCCGATTTCCAGGGCCGCTAACGCCCCGCCCACGAAGGGATCCCCGATGCCCGCGTTCGACACCATCAAATACGAGGTCGACGGCCACACGGCCACGATCACGCTGAACCGCCCCGAGGCGCTCAATGCGCTGAGCCCGCACATGATCACCGAGTTGCGGGCCGCCTACCAGGAAGCCGAAAACGACGATCGGGTGTGGCTGCTGATCGTCACCGGCACCGGCCGGGCGTTTTGCACCGGCGCCGACGTCAAGGCGATCCCCGGCGACGGCAAGGTGATCAACGACCGCCCGTATCTGTCCACCTATGAGCAGTGGGAGGCGCCGCAGGAGGGCACCCCGCCGTTTCGGACCATGGCCAAACCGGTGTTGGCGGCGATCAACGGCATCTGCTGCGGCGCCGGACTGGACTGGGTGACCACCGGCGACATCGTCATCGCCTCCGCGCAGGCCACCTTCTTCGACCCGCATGTGTCGATCGGGTTGGTCGCCGGCCGCGAGGTGGTGCGGCTGGCCCGGGTGCTGCCCCGGTCGGTTGCCCTGCGGATGGCGATGATGGGCAAACATGAGCGGATGAGCGCCCAACGCGCCTACGAGCTGGGCATGATCAGCGAGGTCGTCGAGCACGACCGGTTGCTCGAACGCGCCCACGAGATCGCCGCCGTGGTCAACTCCAATGCGCCGCTGGCGGTGCGCGGAACCCGGCTGGCCATCCTCAAGGGCCTGGACCTGCCCCTGCACGAAGCCGAAATGCTGGCCGAGGCGTTCCGGGAACGCAACCTGCACACCGAGGATTCGTTGGAAGGACCGCAGGCGTTCGTCGAGAAGCGGGCACCGGAATGGCAGTGCCGATGAGCCCGTTTGAAACCATCCTGCTGGAGTTCGACCGCGCCGCCCGGGTGGCCACCATCACGTTGAACCGCCCCGATCGGCTCAACGCGTTCAACCGCACCATGTGCGAGGAGATGACCGCGGCGTGGCGCATCGTCAAACTCGACACCGCCGTCAACGCCGTGGTGCTGCGGGCCGCCGGCACCCGGGCGTTCAGCGCCGGGCTGGACATCAAAACCCCCTACGGACAGCCGGATAACGTGTGGAACCACGAGGATCCCGGCGAAGCGCTCAGCCCCAAATGGCAGAAGATGTTCAAACCGGTGGTGTGCGCGGTGCAGGGCATGTGCACCGCCGGCGGGTTCTACTTCGTCAACGAGGCCGACGTGGTGATCTGCGGCAGCGACGCGACGTTCTTCGACTCACACGTGTCCGCGGGCCTGGTCTGCGCGCTGGAGCCGGTCGGGCTGATGCGCCGCGTCGGCCTGGGCGAAACGCTGCGGATCGCGTTGATGGGCAACGACGAACGGGTCGGCGCGGACACCGCGCTGCGGATCGGACTGGTGTCGGAAGTGGTGGCCCCCGAACGGCTGTGGGCGCGTGCGCATGAAATCGCGGCCAGCATCGCCGCCAAACCGCCGTCGGCCATCCAGGGCACGGTCAAGGCGATCTGGGAGTCGCTGGACAAGCCCTACCGCGCGGCGTTGGATCAGGGCCTGATCTACACCCGGCTGGGCAACCCGCTCGGGAAAGCCGAACTCGACGCGCAACCCAACGGCACCGCTACCCCACCGCGGATCCGCTGATGGTGCATCCGCTGAGCCGGCGCATCGCCACGGTGCTGGATCTGCGACCCGACGCCCCCGCCGTCGAATACGACGGCCAGTGGTTCAGCTGGGCCCAGATCGGCCAGCTGGCCCGCCGGATCGCGGCCGTGTCCGGCCGCAACAAGGTTGGGATCCTGTTGCGCAACCGGCCCCCGCAGCTGGCCGCGCTGCTCGGGGTGCTGCTGGGCGGCGGCTGTGTCGTGGTGATCAACCCGTCCCGCGGCGACGACCGGACCCGCGCCGACATCGCCGCGCTGGCGCTGCCGGTGATCATCGGCGCGCCCGACGACCTGGCCCAGCTGGTCACCCCGACTGACGCCACCCGGGTGGTGTCGCTGTCCGGCCTGACCGACGAACCCCGGGTCACCGCCGGCGGCGCGGCGGCGGCGCGACCGGGTGTGGCGGTGTGGATGTTGACCAGCGGCACCACCGGCCCGCCCAAACGCGTCGACCTCAGCTACGACATGCTGGCGCACAGCGTGTTGGGGGCCCAGGCGCCCACGGAGCCGCGGCGTGGCATCGCGATCGTCAACTCGCCGCTGGTGCACATCGGCGGGGTGTTCCGGGTGCTGCAATGCGTCGCCGACGCCCGCTCCTTTGTGCTGCTGGACCGGTTCGAGTTGGGCCGCTGGGCCGACGCGGTCCGCAAGTATCGGCCGGGCGCGGTGTCGCTGGTGCCGGCGGCGCTGCGGATGGTGTTGCATTCCGACCTGACCCGCGAGGACCTGGCCGGTATCCGTGCGGTGACGTCCGGGACCGCGCCGCTGTCGGCCGACGACGCCGACGCGTTCACCGAAAAGTACGGCATCCCGGTGCTGACCTCTTATGCCGCAACCGAATTCGGCGGCGGGGTGGCCGGCTGGACGCTGCCCGACTACCAGCGCTACTGGCGGGCCAAACGCGGCAGCGTCGGGCGGGCCAGCTTGGGGGCCCGGCTGCGGGTGGTCGGCGACGACGGCGTCCCGCTGGGACCCGACCAGGTCGGTCTGCTGGAGGTCAAACCCGGGCAGCTGGGACCGTCGACGGACTGGATGCGCACCACCGATTTGGCCCGCATCGACGCCGACGGGTTCCTGTGGATTCTGGGCCGCGCGGACCAGGCCATCATCCGGGGCGGGTTCAAGGTGATGCCCGACGATGTGCGCCTGGCCCTGGAGGCCCATCCGGCGGTGCAGGGCGCGGCGGTGGTCGGCCGGCCCGACCCGCGCCTCGGGCAGACCCCGGTGGCCATGGTCGAGCTGCGCGACGGCGCCACCGCCGACGCGGCGCAGCTGGTCGACTTCCTCGGGACTCGGTTGGCCCGCTACGAAATCCCCACCGACATCGCGGTCGTCGAGGCCATCCCGAGAACACCGTCGGGCAAAGCCGATCTCGGCGCGATCCGGCGTTATTTCACCGCGCAGGGCGAGTATGCCCGGTGACGCGCGCGCACTGCCGGACATCCTGCGCGCCCAAGCGCGCACCCGGGCGGCGCACCCGCTGCTGGTCTGCGACGGCGAACGGCTCAGCTACGCCCAGGCCGACGCCCGCTCGGCCGAGCTGGCCCGCGGCCTGATCGCGCTGGGCGCCGGCAAGGGCAGCCACATCGGGGTGCTCTACCCCAACGGCGCGGGGTTTGTCGTCGGGATGCTGGCCGCGGCGCGCATCGGCGCGGTGGTGGTCCCGTTTCCCACCTTCGCCACCGCGGCCGAGGTGCGGGAGCAGCTGGTGCACGGCGATGTGCAGATTCTGCTGGCCGCGTCCGGCTACCGGTCGCACGACTACCGGCGGCGGCTGGCCGAGGTGCTCACCGACGCCGACATCGAGTCCGGGGCACAGATTTTCAGCGGCGCGGCGCCGCAGCTGCGCCATGTGGTGTTCGACGGGGCGGCGCCGCCCGCCGAGCCCGTGGACGCCGCGCTGTTGTCGGCGATGGAGGCCGACATCGACGGCGGTGACCCGTTGGCGATCGTCTACACGTCGGGGTCGACCGGCGCCCCCAAGGGGGTGGTGCACACCCACGCCGGGCTGCTCGGCCATCAGCGCAACCTCAACGAGATCCGCGGTCTGACCGCCGCGGACCGGTTGTTTTGCAATTCGCCGTTCTTTTGGGTCGGCGGCTTGGCGTTTGCGCTGCTGGCCACGCTGCTGGCCGGCTCGACCCTGGTGTGTTCCAACGCCGCGGACCCCGGCGCCACCCTGGATCTCCTGGAGGCCGAAAAACCCACGATCGGCAACGGTTTCGCGGCCGGGGTGGCGGCGCTGGCCCACCACCCCAGCTTCCCGGGACGCGACCTGTCCTCGCTGCGCCGCGGCAACCTGTATCCGATCATGGCGCCCGACGCCCGGCCCGCCGACCCCGAACTGCGGCACAACATGCTCGGCATGACCGAGACCGGCAGTGTCGTATTGCTCGGCGGGGACGAGACCGACCAGCCCGCGCACCGGCGCGGCTCCTTCGGCACGCCGGCACCGGGTTTCGAGTGCGCGGTGGTGGACCCGGGCAGCGGGGCGCCGGTCGGCCCCGGCCAGCCGGGTGAGCTGTGGGTGCGCGGAGCCTATCTGATGCAGGGGTACCACAAGCGTGCCCGGGAGGAGTGTTTCGACGCCGACGGCTGGTTTCACACCGGTGATCTGGTGCGCACCGACGCCGACGGCTACTACTACTTCCTCGGCCGACGCGGGGCGCTGATCAAGACGGCCGGCGCCAACGTGGCACCGGCCGAGGTGGAGCGGGCCATCGCCAAGGTGACCGGCGGGGTGACCGCCCACGTGCTGGGGCTCCCCGACCCGCAGCGCGGGCAGCTGGTGGCGGCCGTGCTGGAAGACTCCGATGTGGATGCGGCCGGGCTGCGGGACCGGCTGAAGTCCGAGCTGTCGAGTTACAAGATCCCGCGCCGCGTCGTCGCGCTGCCGGCCGACCGAATCCCGCTGTTGTCCAGCGGCAAGGTCGATCTGCGCCGGCTCGCCGAGGTGTTCGATGCCTGACACCCTGACGATCGATGCGCTGGTGCGAGCCCGCTCCGCCGCGCACGGCGCCAAGCCGATGGTGATCGATCCCGGCACCCGGCTCGGCTATGCCGAACTCGAGGCGACCAGCCGTGACTTGGCGGCCGTGCTGATCGACGCCGGCGTCGGCAAGGGCACCCGGGTCGGGCTGATCATGCCCAACGGGGCCCGCTGGGTGCAGGTCGCGCTCGCGGTGACCCGCATCGGTGCGGTGCTGGTGCCGTTGAGCACGCTGCTGACCGCACGCGAGCTGGTCGCGCAGCTCCGCGCGGCGTCGGTGCAGTGCCTGATCAGCGTCGAGGAGTTCCGCGGCCACCGCTATCTCGACGAGCTGGCCGGTCAGCTGACCGCGCCCACCGAACTTCCGGCGCTGCGGCAGGTTTGGGACGCCGACCGGCTGGGACGGGCCGCCGCGAGCCCGGCGGCCACCCGGATCGTCGATGCGTTGGCCGCCACGGTGACGCCCGCCGACCCGCTGGTGGTGATGTTCACCTCGGGCTCCAGCGGCGCACCCAAGGGGGTGGTGCACTCGCACGGCAACGCGCTGCGCGCCGTGCAGTCCGGCCTGGCCGCCCGCTGCATCGACGCCGACACCCGGCTGTACCTGCCGATGCCGTTCTTCTGGGTGGGCGGCTTCGGCAGCGGTGTGCTGTCGGTGCTGCTGGCCGGGGCGACCCTGGTCACCGAGGAGATCCCCAAACCCGAAACCACATTGCGGCTGCTGGAATCCGAACGCGTGACACTGTTTCGCGGCTGGCCCGATCAGGCCGAGGCCCTAGCCCGTCACCGCGGCGCCACGGATCTGTCGGCGCTGCGGGCCGGCAGCCTGGAGGCCCTGCTGCCGCCGCAGCATCGCGCCCCGCCCGGGGCGCGGGCCCGGCTGTTCGGGATGACCGAGGCGTTCGGACCGTACAGCGGCTACGCCGCCGACACCGACATGCCGCGATCGGCCTGGGGCAGCTGCGGACAGCCGTTCCCGGGTATGCAGGTCCGCATCGTCGACCCCGACACGGGTGCCGCCCTGCCGACCGGCGCGGTGGGCATGATCCAGATCCGCGGGCCGCACATCCTGCGCGGCATCTGCCGGCGCCGCCGCGAAGAGGTGTTCACCGTCGACGGCTTCTACCCCACCGGGGATTTGGGCCACCTCGACGACGACGGGTTCCTGTTCTACCACGGCCGATCCGACGACATGTTCAAGGTCAGCGGCGCCACCGTCTACCCCAGCGAGGTCGAACAGGCGCTGCGGGCCATCGACGGCGTCGACGCCGCGTTCGTGACCGAGGTCGGCGTGGGCCGGGTCGGTGCGGTGGTGGTGTGCGACACCGGGGTGATGACCGTCGACCAGCTCCGCGGACAGGCCCGAAAGCTGTTGAGTGCGTTCAAGGTACCGACGGTGTGGCGATTGGTGGCTGGGGACGACGCCGTCCCGCGCGGGTCGACGGGCAAGGTGGATGTCCGGCGGTTGCGGACGATGTTGGCGGTGTAGCCGAGCGTTCTCTCCCGCACGTCTTGTTCCGCCAGTCACATGGGTCACGGCCCGGGACCCATGTGGTGTTGCGTCCGCCTCTGAGCGACAAACCGGGGTTTCGGGCCCTTCGCGAACGACGGCGCGGTCACTGGCGACGCTGGCGTCCCGCTCGTCACAGGTGTCACGGGTTGTCGCTGGTGGGCGGCTGCCCGGCTCGCAGCGACAACCGGGGCGATGTCGGAGCGGGGTGCGACGGTGGGGCGATGATCAAAACCATCCGATTGGTGCGCGGCATCGAACTGCGCTACCTGTTGACACTGCATTTGTTCGACCACGGTCCGGCCAGCGTCGCCGTACTGGTCGCCGCGTTGGACGCCCAGGGTTTCGTCGTTGCCGGGCGGGCCTCCAAGGCCGTCTCGGACGCGTTGCGCTGGGAGCGCGGCTACGGGCGGGTACGCCGGTTCGGGCGCGGCCGCTACGGGCCGGGGTGGATGCCGCGTGGCACCGAACACCGCATCCGGTCGCTGCCGTTGTCGCTGACAGCCGGGCAACCGCCCACCAGCGACAATCCGAGACGCCCGGGGCCGGTGGGACGGCAGCGTCGCAAGTGACCGCCAGTTGAGCCGTCAAGCGCCTCAAACCCCGGTTTGTCGCTCAGAGGCGGACGCAACACCCCATCCCGCCCTTTCCGGGACCCCTGCGACTCCTGAGACTCAATGAAGCCACACCCCAATCACCGCCGGCGGCGCACGCTCGATCGGCTGGCCGCATCCACCACCCCGTGGGCGATGAGGTGCTCGATCAGCGGCGCCGCGCCGGCGGCCAGGTGCTCGGCCATGGCGGTGCGCGCCAACTCCTCGTCCTGTTTGGCCAACGCGGTCAACAGGCGGCGGTGATGTTTGGTGGATTTCGCCGGCCAGCCGGAGACGGTGGGAAACACCGATTCGGGGGCGTACCGGGTGATCTGCGACATCAACTGGGCGAGCTTCGGGGAGTCCGCGGCGACGTTGATGGCCCGGTGGAACTCGTGGTTGAGCCGCACCGCGCGTTCCTCATCGTCGCGGGCGTAGGCGTCCTCCAGCTGGTCCTGGATCACCTCGAGTTCACGCACCTGCTCCGCGCTGATATTGGCCGCGGCCCGGGCGGCCAGTTCGCCGCCGATGTGCGCCTGCACGTCGGACACGTCGACGATGTCGCGGCCGGTCACCGGCAGCACCACAAAGCCGCGGTGCGGCTGCTGCTCGAGCAGGCCCTCGGCCCGCAGACCGAACAGCGCCTCGCGCACCGGGGTGACGCTGATCCCCAACTCGGCCGCCAACTGGTCCAGCCGCACATACTCGCCGGCCGGGTAGCTGCCGTTGAAGATTCGTTTGCGGACGAACCGGGCCACATCTTCGGAAAGCTGTGACCGCGTGGGGAAGTCGGGGGCGCTCACTGGTCAGATCCGGTAGTCGGCCAGCAGCCGTTTGCTGATGATCTGTTTTTGGATCTCGCTGGTGCCCTCCCCGATCAGCAGGAACGGGGCGTCGCGCATCAGCCGTTCGATCTCGTACTCCTTGGAATAGCCGTAGCCGCCGTGGATCCGGAAGCTCTGCTGGGTGACCTCCGAGCAGAATTCGCTGGCCAGGTACTTGGCCATCCCGGCGGCGACGTCGTTGCGTTCCCCGGAGTCCTTGAGCCGGGCCGCGTTGACCATCATCAGGTGCGCGGCCTCCACCTTGGTGGCCATTTCGGCCAGTTGGAAGGCGATGGCCTGATGCTCGGCGATCGGTTTCCCGAACGTCTGGCGCTGCTGGGCGTAGCGCACCGCCAGTTCGAACGCCCGGATCCCGACGCCGCACGCCCGCGCCGACACGTTGACCCGACCCACCTCGATGCCGTCCATCATCTGAACAAAGCCCTGCCCGGGGGCGCCACCGAGCACGTCGTCGGCGCTAGCCCGGTAGCCGTCGAAGATCAGCTCGGTGGTGTCGATGCCCTTGTAGCCCAGCTTGTCGATCTTGCCGGGGATGGTCAGCCCCGGCGCGACTTCGCCGAAGCCGGTGGGCTTTTCGATCAGGAACGCGGTCAGGTTGCAGTGCGGTTTGTCCGCGCCCTCGTCGGTGCGGACCAGGGCCGCCACCAGCGTCGAGCTGCCGCCGTTGGTCAACCACATCTTCTGGCCGTCGATGGTGTAGCCGCCGTCCGGAGCCCGGGTGCCCCGGGTCCGGATCGCCGCGACATCGGATCCCAGTTCGGGCTCGGACATCGAAAACGCGCCGCGGGTTTCCCCGGTCGCCATCCGGGGCAGATACCGTTGCTTCTGCGCGTCGGTGCCGTGCTGGCGCAGCATGTAGGCGACGATGAAGTGGGTGTTGATCACCCCGGAGACGCTCATCCAGCCGCGGGCCAGTTCCTCCACGCACAGCGCGTAGGTGAGCAGGGATTCGCCCAGCCCCCCGTATTCTTCGGGGATCATCAGGCCGAACAGGCCCATCTCCCGCATCGCGTCGACGATGGCCTGCGGGTAGGTGTCGGTGCGCTCGAGTTCCGCCGCGGTGGGGATGACTTCCTTGTCGACGAATTCGCGTACCGTGGCCACGATTTCGGTTTGGAATTCGGTGAGGCCCAGGGTTTGCGCAAGCCTAGTCATGAGCGTCAACCCTTTCGAAGACCGCGGCCAGCCCCTGCCCGCCGCCAATGCACATGGTTTCTAGCCCGTAGCGGCCCTGCCGCCGGGTCAGCTCCCGGGCCAGGCTGGCCAGCATCCGCCCGCCGGTGGCCCCCACCGGATGCCCGAGCGAGATCCCCGAGCCGTGCACGTTGGTGCGCTCCCGGTCGGCGGCGGTAAACCCCCATTCGGCCATCACCGCCAGCGCCTGCGCGGCGAAGGCTTCGTTGAGTTCGATCAGGTCGATGTCGGCGAGCCGCAGGCCGGCCTTGCCCAGCGCGACCTCGGTCGCGGGCACCGGCCCGATACCCATCAGGTGCGGCGCCACCCCCGCCGCACCCCAGGACACCAGCCGCACCAACGGCGTCAGCCCGAGTGCGTCGGCCTTTTCCGGCGTGGTCACCACGCACATCGAGGCCGCGTCGTTTTGCCCGCTGGCGTTGCCGGCGGTGACCGTTGCATCCGGATCCTGCGCCAACAGCACGGGTTTGAGCTTGCTCAGCGACTCCACCGTGGTGTCCGCGCGCGGATGCTCGTCGGTGTCGATGACGTCCTCGCCGGTACGGGTCCGCACGGTGACCGGGATGATCTCGTCGGCGAAGACGCCGTTTTTCTGGGCGGCCACCGCACGCTGATGCGACGTCACCGCCAACTCGTCCTGCTCGCGGCGGGTGATGCCGTAGTCCCGGCGCAAGTTCTCGGCGGTCTCCAGCATCCCGCCGGGCACCGGATAATGCCGTCCGCCGGCCGTGGTGCGGCCGCGCGCCAGACCGTCGTGCACCCGCACCCCGCCCCGCGCCCCACCGCCCCCCCCCGCCCCCCCCCCGGCCCCGTGATCACGCCCTGCTCGATCACCGCGTCGGGCGACTGCTCGGCGGGGACCAGCCGGTGGTACTGCTCGACCGATCCCCAGTCCCGGTACCAGTCGTCGCGCAGGTAGGTGGGGATGGTGCTGGT
>NZ_MLQM01000146.1:0-13684 GCF_001854525.1 Mycobacterium talmoniae | reverse complement strand
CGGCCAGGGTCTCCCCGATGCCGACCAGCAGCCCGGTGGTGAACGGGATGGACAGCCGGCCGGCGTCGGTCAGGGTGCGCAGCCGCACCGCCGGGTCCTTATCCGGGCTGCCGTAATGGGCCAGCCCCTTGGTCTCGAACAACCGCCGCGAGGTGGTCTCCAGCATCATGCCCATCGACGGTGCCACCGGCTTGAGCCTCGACAGCTCCGACCAGCTCATCACCCCGGGGTTCAGGTGCGGCAACAGGCCGGTCTCCTCGAGCACCCGGATGGCCATCGCCCGCACGTAGGACAGCGTGGAGTCGTAGCCACGCTCATCGAGCCACTGCCGCGCTTCGGGCCAGCGCTCCTCGGGCCGGTCACCGAGGGTGAACAACGCCTCCTTGCAGCCCAGCTCGCCGCCCCGGCGGGCGATGTCGAGGATCTCGTCGGGCTCCAGATACATGCCCGCACCGGCGGCACGCAGCTTGCCGGGCACGGTGACGAACGTGCAGTAGTGGCAGGTGTCGCGGCACAGGTGGGTGACCGGGATGAACACCTTGCGCGAGTAGCTGACCGGCAACCGACCGCCGGGCCCGACCCGCCCAGCCGATTGCAGCCCGGCGTCGCGGACCCGTGCCGCGCTGGCACACAAATCGGCCAGGTCATCGCCGCGGGCGGTCATCGCCAGGGCGGCCTCGTCGGCGTTGAGCACCACACCGTCGCGGGCGCGGCGCAGCACCCGGCGCAGCGCCGAGGAGTTCGAGGCCGGTATCTGTGCCGGATCAGCCATGCCGGCGTTGTCCGCTCATACCATCCCTGCGGGTCGCTCTGGCTCATAGCAGACCCGAGCGGCCACCCACCGCGTGATGTCGATGATCACCTGCTCGCCTCCGGGCTCATTGCACACGTCGTGTCGCATCCCCGGGTAGGTCAGCAATGTCTTGTCAATGACAGTTGCGGTGCCGACCAAGTCGATCAGCAGGGCGGTGAAGAACCCATGGTGCACTAGCGGGTCGGCCTTGTAAGCCGCCAGGACCGCCGGGTCGGACATCATCGAATCAACGGGCATCCTGAAAACCGGCAACCAGGGCGCGATCAACGACATAACGCGCGCAGCACCGAACACTGCAGACGGCGCTTTGTCGCCGGGCCAAGGGCAGGCGCAATCAGCACGAGGCCGGCAAGTTCACCGTCGGCAACGCGCGTCAAAGAATACGACGCACTAATCAGTCCGCCCAGGCTGTAGCCGACGAGAAACAGGGGTACCCCACCGCCGCGCCTGCGGGCCAGGTCCAGGATGAGGGCGAGGTCGTCTAGATAATCGCTGAATCGCTTCAACCCTCCCCGGCGCCCACCTGAACGACCATGCCCACGTAGATCGGGAGCCACGACCGCCCACCCGCACGACACCAACGCTGTGATCAACCGCGGATAGCGCCTGCCGTACTCAGCGCCACCGTGCAGGAAAACGATGCTCGCCCGCGGGGGGTTATCGGGGTCCCAGACCTGCCAAGCCAACGGTGTACCGTCATCGGCGGTGAGGACCCCCGTATGCGTCGGTAGCATTCGTCTTCCTCGCGATCGTTCCCGAGCTACGATCCGACAGCCGCCCCGGCTGGCGTGCGGACACTTACGCACCGGCCGATTTCTTGAGCGCAGCGCACAGCTCGACCATCCAGCTCACCGAGGAGGGTGCGTCGGCCGGATCCCCGACGATCGGCAGGTAGTCTATGGGCATCACCCAGTCGATCCCGGCCTCCAGGTACGGAACGATCTGCTCGGCGACTTCGCCTGGCGTACCAGTGATCCAGGCCTTCCGGACGTGCTTCTCGGTGGTCGCCGCCACGATGGCGTTAACCAGCTCATCCGGCGTGGCGTAGGGCAGCAGGTCCTTGAAGTACGTCCAGCCGGGCGGGAACGGCAGCCCGAGCCCATCCTCTTCCCATTGTCGAGACTCGACGCGGCCGGTGGCAGCGCTGACGAATTTCATCACCGGGTTGTGGCAGGCCCGCTCGATGGCGGCAGGGTCGGAGTGCATCAGCACAGTCGCCCACAGCCCGATGCGGAAGCTTCCGGGGTCGCGGCCCTTCTCCTCGACCTGGCGCCGGATACCCGACACCGCCTCGTGCACGGCCTCCGGAGTGGTCAAGGCGTTGGGGATGGCAACCGCCAGGCCGTCGGCCCAGGAGGTGACGTAATCGGTCAGCTGGGGGCCGCCGCCGAGACCCCACACAGTCGGCTGGTGTTGCCGCGCCCCGCCCAGGAACGCCCTGTTGAACGTCCAGCGCTTGCCCTCGTAGTCGAAGGGGCCATCGTGCTCCAGCATGGCGCGGTAGATTCGGAGCAGGTCGCGCAGCCGGGACCTGCCCTGGTTGGTCGGGTGCCCGAAGGGCGCTAACTGTTTGGCCTCGCCGCCGCCGATCTGGAAGTTGGCTCGGCCGCCGGTGAGGTGGGCTAGCGTCAGCATGGATTGGATCAGCTCGGCCGGCCCATGCCGCACACTGTCGGTGGTCAGGTGAAGGTTCAGCTTCGGCGCCGCGGCGTGCACGTATGGAGCGACCATGAACGCATCCATCGCCGAATCCGGGTCGCCGATCACGGCGGCCATGGGTGTGTTCTCCGGGGTCCACAGCTGGCGGGGGATGAACCCGGCCAGCTGGTCGGGGATCAGCACCCCGTCCACGACGCCGCTGTCTTGCAGTGCGCGGCACTGCAAGACGAGGGTGTCGGCGGGAAAGTGACGGTCGGTCCAGACGCCGACGCAGGTCTCAAGCATGCCGGGCTCCGTTGGCAAATCCGGCAGCGTGCAGCGGGTGTCGGGCCGCCGGGGGGATTACGCCGGTGCCGACCCCGATCCGGGTGGTACGCGCTGCGATGCCGCCCAGCAACGCGCCGGCCTCCTTCAGATTCCACCGCTCGGACAAGAACACCCAGCGGAACCCGATCTGTTCAGCCTGCACCCCGTCGTCCAACCCCTGGGCGCGGGGGCGGGCCGCGGTCTCGGATTCGGGGCTTGGGCGTGCCTTCATCCGACCGGCGATCACGTACGCCGAGAGGTCCTCGATGACTGGGACCGTGGCGGCGGTCGTCGGCGCGGTCACGCCGCCGCCACCGTGTCGAAGGAGTTCAGGTCGTGGCAGTGCGTCAGGGCGCGCAGCAACGCAACGTCGGCGAGTCCACGGTCGTCGGCTTGGGCGAGGGCACCGATGAGAGCGATGCCCTGGCCGAGTGGGTAGAGGATGGTCTGGCGGTAGTGCGACACGCACTCTTGCCACGGGTAGTCGCGCACGCCGTGCTCGCCCAGTCGGTCGTGGTAACGGCGCAGCAGCCGTTCCCAGTGCTGCCGTAGGTCGTCGATGTCCATGCTCCCGGCGAGCAGGTTGCCCACATCCTGAGTCCCCCGGCTGACCCCGATCATCTGCCAGTCCACGAAGACCGGGATGCCGTCGGCATCGAAGAACACGTTGTCCAGCCGAGGGTGAGACCAACCACGGCTCCTGACAGACCGGAGAGTTCCAGAACGCGGCGTGCTGGTCGGCCAGCGCGTCCATGACCCGCTCGGCGTCCGCCACGGCCAGCCCGGCCACCTGGTCGCCGGCGCGCAGGCCAGCGAGGTCTTCCAGCAGCAGCGGGGTGGCCGAGCCGTCTCCGACGCCGAGGCACCGGGGGCTGCGCAAACGGGTCCGGTCGGCAAAGCTGGCGTAGAACCGGGACTCCCGCTCGAAGAGGTGCATGGCCGCGTCGATCGTGGCCCGAAGCTCATCGGCGGCCCGGATCTTGGCGATCGCGCTCGCGGGGCCGGGCGGTGAGTCTGGCGCGTATGACAGTCGGACCCGGGCGATGTCGCCGATTGCGCCGGTCACCCCCAGTGACTCGCTGCGCACCTCGGTCACGCTCGCCCTCGGGAACCCGCGGGAATGAAGCTCGCGCTCGCACCACTTCGGATCCAGCCCGCGCAGCCTCGGTGCCACAGCGGAATCCACCGCGTCCGACACCGTTTTCTGACCAGCCATAACACGACTCCCATTCCTGCCGCGGGCCGATGTCTGCCTAACACGCGGATGGTTAGTAATTTGTTACCAACCTCTCCCGCTGCTACGTTACTACGGGTGTCAAGCGCTTCCCCGCGGCTGTCGATGGAGCAACGACGAAGCCTGATCTTGGCCGTCGCGCGTGAGGAGTTCCTCGCTCAGGGGGGCTACGCCGGCGCCCGCATTCAGGCCGTCGCGGACGCCGCTGGCGTCACCAGCGCGCTGATCTACAAGCATTTCGAGTCGAAAGAGGTGCTCTTCGAAGAAGCGATCATGGCGCCGCTGCACGAGCTGCTGGCGGCGCGCATCGAAGAGGTCCGCACCCTGCCGCCGGACCCGACGGGCACCGCGCAACGGGAAAGCACCCGCCGGTTTATGCGCACCCTGCTGCGCACCTTCGCCGAGTCGGTCCCGGCACTCGGGGTGATCTTGTTCGGCGAGCGTGACGTGGCCCGCCGGTTCTATGGCGCCCATTTCCGGCCGCTGATCGACGCTGCCGTCGAAGCCAGCAAGGCCAACTTGAGCCGTTGGCCGCACCGCGACTTTGACCTCGAGACCGCGATTAGCGCGGCCTTCGGAGCGGCGTTCTGGACCGCATTAGACCTGTCCATGCGTGGGGGCATGCCCGACCAGCTGGACCTGCCGGCGCTCGATGCCCAGGCCGACCGGCTCGCCGACCTGCTCATAGACGGCATCAGCGCGCCGCCGCGACCCCACGAGTAGGAGCGGGCCCTCAACCGGTGGCTGGGGCATCGGCTTGTAGCGCGTCGAGTCCGACCGACGGCGCGATCTCGACGAGCTGACGGCGGGCGAAGAGCCACCCACCGTCCTGTTTGACGTAGTCGTCGGTGTAGTAACCGAGGACCTGCAGGTCAGTGCCGAGGTACCTGCCGAGGACGTGGACGTGCACCGTTCCGGTGGCGTGGTCTCCGTCGAAGTCGCTGATCCGGTGGTTGCTGGTGAGGTGGATCAGGTAGTCAATCAACCCCTCCATGCCACGGAAGGTGGTGTCTATGGCTGGCCGGCCGTCGCAGAACGGGATTCCGATGACGGTCTCGTCGAACTGGCCCTCCTCGGCGAACAAGCCCGCACACTCCCGATATTGCTGAGTGTCGCAGTAGTAGGAGTAGCGGGCAACCAGATCCTGGATTGCTAGCCTGTCGTCGATCGGAACGTGGGTCGCTCCCATCGGTGCTCCTTTCGTCACAGTGCGGTGGTCGGGTTCACTGCTGTGGATCGCGGTCTGCAGCCCGGATGATCTCAAGCGTTCCGTTCGACCCGTCGACCCGGCACCAGTCACCGGTGCTGATCCGGCGGGTGCCGTCTCCGGTGCCCATGACGCACGGGATGCCGAGTTCGCGGGCCACTACGGCGGCGTGGCTAAGCACGCCGCCGATGTCAACGACGAGGGCGGCGGAGGTGAACATCACGGAGGCCCAGCTGGGGTCGGTGAATGGTGCGATCAGGATCTCGTTGTCGTCGACGTCGACGAAGTCCGGGTTCAGCACGACCCGTGCGCGGCCTTCGATGACGCCAGCGCTCGCGCCGACGCCCTGCAGTACGAGCCCCTGAGAGGACGGGACGACGCTGCCGGGCGCGGTTGCCGGCAGACCTCGCCACGAACCTGGCAGCGCCTCTGTGAGGTACTGCTCGTGCAGCCGCCGGCGCTCGGCGACAACCGTCTTGGCCCGGTCGGTGGGCCCTAGCCGGAGAAGCTCACGTGCGGTGAGGTACGCAGCGTCATCGGGGTCAACGAGCACACCGGCACGGGCCAACTCCTCGCCGGCCCGCCGGGCGGCGGCCCGCGCGACGTCGAGAACCTGCAGATACGCGATCTTCCCGACACCACGCAGCGGTACGTAGCGGGCGGCGAGTCCGAGCGCTAACTGTGCACCGGCGCGCCGCGTTCGGGGGATCCGGGCGAGCAGCCTCATCTCGGCGGCCCGCCGCTGCTCGACGCGGCGGCGCATCGCAGCCTCGGGTCGTTCGTGCTCGGAACGGCGCGCGTAGCCGTTGGCGAGGCTGAGCACGGGGGCAGCGTCCTCGCGCCAGACCCGGCTGGCAATCTCCCCCTCGTTGGGCCCGTGGTAGCCATGCCGCCGCAGGAACTCTGTGAGCGCCAGCCGGTCGCGCGACAGCTCCCACAGATCGTCGACCATGTCCAGTTCAACGTGCATGCCCTGGCCGGTCAGCACCTGGTCGGCCAGGTCTGGTTCGCCGACGCGTTCGGCCAGCCGGTGGATCTGATCGTAAAGCGGCTGCACCACGGCGAACGTACAGGTGATGTGGGTGTACATGGCGTCGTCGAAGCGCTGCAGCGCGGCCTCGAACCGTGCCCGGGCTGCGCCGAGATCCATCCGGCCCACGGAACTGACCTGGTTCTCCCACCATCGGGTCGTGGTGGTACGCAACCGTCGTACGCGCGTTGGCGCCGACAGGGCGGCGGCGGGGAGCCTCGCCGCGATGATCGGTAGCCGGCGTCGGGTGGGCCGGCTGCGGAAGTCCTCGGGTAGCGTTCCGAGGATCTGTTCGGCGACCGCCGCCCCGGTCGTGCCGGGAAGACGGTCGCCCATGTCTCCCAGGAAGCTGACCTTGGCGGCGAGGCGCCCGTGGAACACGCCCATGATCCGCTGGGCCGGGTCGATGGGGACCTGGACGTGCGCCTTTTCGAGGGCACCGAACGACACGAAGGCCCGGCGCAGCGCGTGTTCGCTGCTCTGACCCCAGAACGTCCAGTTCAGCGGGGTAAGCACGCCGGGGACCGCCTCGCCCATGTTGGAGGTGCTCCACCATGCCGCGTTGTCCCACTCGCCGTCCACGACCCCGACCGGGTCCAGCGGAGTCATTACCGGCTCCTAGGGATTCCGGCGAACATCAGATTCCCAGCAGTCAACGGCGGGCGCCCAAGTGGATCCCGAACCGGGACGACTGTGCTCGCCATGCTGACTGATGCTAGGGACGCTCGTGGCCTCCGAACAGGACATCCAAGGACCCGGTCATAGCATTTTCGGACATCGGCGGCTAACGTCCCGGGCCATGAGCACCACCGCGGCCTCCTGGGACTTCCCACGTGGCGTGTCCGGCATCCGTGTCCTGCTCGAGGTGGCGCGCGAACTTGGCATCCCGATCACCGACCTGCTGGATGGCAGCGATCTGTCCCCGTCCTCCCTGACGGACGCGGACACAATCGTCGATGCTGCCCAAGAGATGACCGTCATCCGCAACCTGGTATGCCTCGCCGGTGACCGGCCCGGGCTGGGGGTGGCCGCCGGCCGACGGCTGACCGTGGGCATGCTCGGGGTATGGGGTTTCGCCATGCTGCTCAGCCCCACAGTCAGCGATCTGCTCGACATCGCGCTGCGCCATGGTCACGGCAAGCTGTCCTGGATCTTCATGCGACCGATGCTCGTCCGCCGGCCCGGGTCAGCCCGACTCGAGCTCGACGCTTCCGAACTGAGCCCGGCCGTCTACCACTTCATCCTCGAACGGGACCTCACCAGCACCGCCACGGCCATCGGAGGCATCGTCGGACATCAGCTGCCGCTCGTTCTCGAGACGAGCTTGCCGGCCGAACGGCGGAAGGCTCTGCGGGCTGCCCTTCCGCAGTCGGTTAGCGTCGGCGGCAGCCACCGGAACGCGTTCGTGTTCGACACGGCCACGCTCACCCACCCGCTGCCGATGGCGGATCCCCTCACCGCCGAAGCCGTGGAGCGGCAATGCGTCGATCTCGCGGTACGCCGCGCCCGCCACGCCGGACTCGCGGGCCGGATCCGGTACGCTCTGCACCGCAGGCCGGCCTCGCCACCGACCCTGGCGGACATCGCCGCGGACCGCCACGTCGACCCCCGCACCATACGGCGCCAACTCAGCGCGGAAGGGACCTCATTTCGAGCCCTTCATGAAGAGGTCCGTCACCGCCTCGCCCTCGAACTACTGAACACCGGCGAACTCTCTGTCGCCCAGGTGTCCCACCGCTTGGGCTATTCGGACCCAGCCAGTTTCAGCAGAGCTTTCCGCCGATGGACCGGCCACTCCCCCAGCGCCTACCTTCTCCGCAGCTGACGGCCCGCCGCCGGTGCTGCGGATGGACAACCCCAGGCGAGATCCCGTCGATCCGGAGACGCGTAGAGCGCCCGCCACACGATTTCGGCGCCTGTGTCGATCAGTGACGTTGCGTCGCCACAGGTGGGGACCACTTGCTGCATGACGCGGTCGACCATCGATATCAGCCATGCCGCCGTTGTATCCGGGGCGAGGTCCGCATCTATCCAATTCTCCCGTTGACCACGCATGATATGCCGTCTCAGCTCCCCTCGTTTGCGCTGAAAGGCTTCGACGCGCTCGTGACGAAGGTGGGGATCATGGGCCGTCATTTGCTGTATCGCCGCCAGTACGGTCCGACTCCTGCGATGAATTACGGCAAGTTCTTCGAGCGCTCCTGAGACGGCCGAGCGACCTGGGCTGGATACATTCCACCATTCGGCGTAGCCGGCGGTCACTTGAGCGTCGAATTCCTGGTGCCAACCACGAACTAGTTCGCCTTTGTCTTCGAAGTACAGATAGAAACTCGCGCGTGAGATACCGGCACGTCGAGCGAGGCGCTCGACGCTGAGCTCGGCGAAGCTCGTATTGTCCTCATCGACGCACGCGGCCGCCGCATCGGCGAGTGCCCCGAGCGTGTCGACCCGGCGGGCAGCACGGTTGGGTAGTTGGCGCCGCGCCTCTCTGCTCATGGTCCGGTCAGTTCTGAATACAGCGCTCTCCAGACGACATCCGTCACAGCGGAGGTGTATTTTTTCAAGTCACGGTCGACCGCGGGTCCGACCAATTGCAACTGGCCGTACTCCAACATCCACGTCAACCACAGGGCGAGATCATGCGCCGAGTGATCGGACGTGATGGCATTGGCCTCTTGCCCCAACCGAATATGTTCCTCGATCGCCGCCACAAATGCCGCCATCATTCCGGTGAAATGATCCCGGATCACCGGATCTTGATTGGCCTGTTCCACAATACAACGCATGACGACCCGGTGGGATCGGTAAGCGTCGAATATCGCCGCGAACGCCGCTTCGTAATCAGATTTAGCGGCTCCGGCGGTCAACTCCAACCATGCGTCGGCAGCGTGCAGGAAATCGTCTTGAACAGCACCGACGAGGCTCGACAGGAGCCCACTTTTGTCTCCGAAGTATTTATAAAATGTCGAACGCGCAATGCCGGCTTCGCCGACGAGTCGTTCAACGCTCAATTGTGCGTAACTCGCCCCCTCGTCGACCAACCGTTCAATCGCATCGGCGAGTCGACGCTGGAACTCCGAGGCAACCGTCTGGTTCCGCCGGACGACGCAGTCAGCGCGTTGCCGTCGACTCGGAAGCGCTGCTGACACGCCATCGATCATAACGGCGGGGCACCGTGTACCGGCCTACCGCGGATCGCGTCGCCCGTCCATGGGGCGCACGCCGGCAATGGGGATTGTGTTCTGGATCGCATTCTGCATACAGTGTGTCTAGTCGCTACGACTTCGCCGAAAGCGCCGCATCGCCGAGATCCACGAAGCGCTGCGCAACATCGAGGTTGTACAGCTGGTGACACCAGAAGGCCACCGTCGCTGATGGCAAAGCAGGACAGGACAAGTCGTCCCCCAGGTCCAGCCCGCGGCTTAAAATTTAATAAACATTAGATTCATACCTGAGCGCGTCACCGCTCCCGGCAATCGAAGGACAGATCATGAAGGACTCTTCCGTGCCACGCGAAGCCGATGTCATCGTCGTCGGATCTGGACACAACGGCTTGGTCGCGGCCGCGTATCTGGCCAAGGCTGGCCTCGACGTCCTGGTGGTGGAAGCCTCGCCGACCGCCGGCGGCATGACGTCGACCAATCCGTTTGCGCCAGAGGCGCCGGAGTACATGATCAACGAGGCATCGATCCAAGCGTCGTTGTTCCGCACCACGACCATCGACCGGGATCTGGGGCTGTCACGGTACTACGGCCTGCGTCAGACGGTGATCGACCCGGCACATTTCCAGCTGTCGGCTGACGGGGCCTCGCTGGGCCTGTGGCGTGATCCCCGCAAGACCGCCGCCGAGCTCGCGTACTTTTCCAAAAAGGACGCCCGCGCGCTGATCGAGCTCTACGAGGTGATCGACGCCGCTGTAGAGATCGGGCTGCCGATGATGCAGACCAGCGTGACCCAGCCTGAGATCAAGAACATCCTCAAATCGGCGCGCGCACTGGCCAAGAACCGCAAGCAGCTCTCCGCGCTGGGCCGCTGGATGAGCAGCTCCCAGGCCGAGGCCGTCGAGGAGAGCTTTGAGCACGACATGATCCGCGCACCGATGCTAAGCAGTCTGCCGTTCATGCCGTTCGACGCCGACATGTCGGGCTGGTCGCTGATCTATCTGGGGGTGCTGTCCAAGTACGGGGTGGCGATGTTCCACGGTGGCACCGGCTCGCTGCCCAAAGCCCTGATCGGCGTCATCAAAGACAACCACGGCGACGTGATCACCAGGTCACCGGTCGAGGAGCTGATCGTCACCAACAACCGCTGCACCGGTATACGCATCAAAGGCGGCGCCGAAATCCATGCCCGCCGTGCGGTGTTGACCGCATGCAGCCCCAGGACCACACTGACCCGGCTGCTGCCCCGCGGTGTACTTGAGCCCAAGAAGCAGAACGCCGCCGACCACATCCCGACCCGCAAACGCGGGATCGCCGACGCCAAGGTCAACGTGGCGCTCTCAGGCCGGATCGATATGTCCAAACATGAGAAGTGGCGCGACGACGGGATCGACCTGCGCCAAGCGTGCAACTGCTACCACACCTACGCACAAGCACTCGAAGCCGCCAGGGCTTGTGTGCGCGGCCAGGTGCCCGACGCGATCCCCGGACTGGCCCAAGTCACCAACTCCTTCGACCCGTCGATGTCGCCGCCGGGCAAGGATCTGTGGTGGTTCTGGACCGGCCTGACCCCGTCCTTCCCTGAGGAGGGTTGGGATGTGGCCCGCAAGAAGATCACCGACAGCATCATCAAAGACGCCGAAATCTATTACAAGGGCGTCGAAGACATGCAGGTCGCCGTGCGACCGCTGGTACTGCCGGATATCGAGGAACGATTCTGGGCCATCGACGGGTCTGTCTATCACGTGGACCCAACCATCAGCCGCTTCGGCCCCAACAAGCCGGTCGCCGGCTTTGCCGGCTACAAAACCCCGGTCGAAGGCCTCTACCTCACCGGATCGGGCACCCACCCCGTGGCTGGTATCAGTGGTATGCCCGGCCAGAATGCAGCACGTATCATGCTCAAACACTTCAAGATCCAGGACAAGGGCGGACGCCTCGGCGCACTCAAAGACTTGCTGACCACCCGCAAGAAAGCTGATGTGGACCCGTACTCCAGCGGCCAGAACGACCCCTTCCCCACCGGCTAGGCACCGGAAAGAACTTTGGGATGATCGCCTCGGCGGGCGCCCGAGGGCGGTTTGTTTGACGAGGAAATATGTGCGTGGCCGCAAGCGGCATGGCGGTATCCAGCCCATTACATTCCCACCAGAACCAAAAGGATTGGATAACAAAATGACTGCCATATCTGCTTTCAGCTCTTCCGTGAACGAGTTTCTGCAGCGTGACCCGCGGGCAGCCCTCGGCGTGCAAGCGATGGGGGTGCTGGGCTGTGCGCTGGCGGAAAAGGTTCGCCCCCCGACCCCGCGCACGGCCGCCGACGTGCCGATCTCCGGCTCCCACGTCACACCGGAGTGGCTGACGGCGGTGCTGTGCCGGGGTGTGCCAGGTGCGCACGTGGTGAGTTTCAGCAACCCTAGCGGCAGCAGCGGTAGCACCGAGCGCCTCGCGCTGCGGGTCGTCTACGACGACGCAGGGCAACGAGCGGGCCTGCCGACCGAACTGTTCACCAAAGCCGGCACAAAGGTCAGCCAACGACTGCTCACCGGCGGCGCCGGCGTACTGCATGGCGAAGAACATTTCTACATGTCGCTACGCGACAAGACCACGATGGAAGCTCCCCGCGGGTACTGGGCCAAGGCCGACAACCGCTCGTGGCGCTCGATCACGATCATGGAGGACATCGTCGCAACGCGGGGAGCTCGATTCGTCGGCCCGACCGAACGGCTCACCGAAGATCAGATGCACGACCTCGTGCGCACGCTGGCCTGTATGCACGGCCAACTCTGGGAAGACCCGGCCATCACCGTGCTACGCACCCTTCGTCAGTACATCGACCGCGCGTCCGCGATGGTCGCCGCGCGCGATCGAGCCGCGGTCGGCATGGACCGTGCCGCGCAGGAGATCCCAGCACGGCTGCACGGACAGGCGGACCGCATCTACGAAGCCACCGTGCGCTCGCTGAATATCGGCACCAATGAGATGCCGCAGACCCTGCTGCACGGTGACGCCCACGTCGGGCAGACCTACGTCACGGCCGAGGGCAAGATGGGCTACGCCGACTGGCACCACTGCCTTCGAGGCGGCTGGGCCTTCGACTTCGCCTACGCCGTCAACTCGGCCTGCGAACCGGAAGATCGCCGCGAGTGGGAACGGGGGCTGATGGAGACCTATCTGAATTCTCTGGCCGAATACGGCGGTGCGGCACCGAGTTTCGACGATGCATGGCTCAGTTACCGCCAGCAGAGTTTCTGGCCGCTGACCGCGTGGCTGTTCACGATCGGACGGGCCTGGTACCAGCCGGAGATGCAGCCCGTCGACCGCTGCAAGGCGATTATCCGGCGCACTGCCGCAGCCGTCGATGACCTCGATGCATTTGGCGCGCTCGGCATTTGACTTCAACCCAGGCACACCGACACTCGGCCAACATTCGACCCCATCCGGCCAGCGGCGAATTCGACGTCGACGGCGAGATTGAACCGCGTTCTTCTTCTTGAAACTGACGTTGGTGCATTATCTTACGAAACCTGCCTCGTGTTGCGTTGGAACACGTTGTATAGTCTGATATTTCGATCGAGTGCGGTAGACGCGCCTCTGCCGCGAGCAACCGATCCATCGCCGAGGTTTCCCGCCCCGGTAGCCACCGCCGCGCCGTCAGGATGCTCGACTGGCGGGCAACGAGGCTATATTTTAGCTAATCATCAGAGCGATGCCACCGTTCCGGAGACAGACGTTGGCATGTGCGCGAGTGACCGGAATCTAACTAATCAGCGTGTGACACAGTCTGTGTCGGCCCGTCATGACAAGGCAGCGACCCAGGTGATCTAGTGATTGCGAAGGTGACCGCTGACACATATATTATTCTAGATTAGATTTAACCGACAGCCGCGCGAGTGAGGACCGAAGGCGATGTCAACCACGTCGACTACGGTCACTCACGCCGCACACCCAGGCGCCTCCGGGTGCTGAGCGACGTTGGAGGAAGGATCTCCCATGGGTGTCGCCATTGAGGTAGAAGGACTGACTAAGTCCTTCGGTTCGGCGCGAATCTGGGAAGACGTCACGATGACGATTCCCTCGGGTGAGGTCAGTGTGTTGCTGGGCCCGTCGGGTACCGGCAAATCGGTGTTTTTGAAGTCGCTGATTGGTCTGTTGCGCCCCGAGCGCGGCTCGATCCTGATCGACGGCACCGACATCATCGAATGCTCGGCCAAGGAGCTCTACGAGATCCGCACCCTGTTCGGGGTGCTGTTCCAGGACGGTGCGCTGTTCG
>NZ_MLQM01000145.1:0-13930 GCF_001854525.1 Mycobacterium talmoniae | reverse complement strand
CCCCACCCCCCCCCCCCCCCCCCCCCCCCCCCCCCCCCGCTCTGCCTCAGCGCCACCCTCCCCACCCTGTCCACCGAGTCCGCCGCGGCGGTCGCCGGTAACACCTCGATCGCCAAATTGCAGACCGCGCAACCGAAGTTCGTGCACCGCACCTACCGCGCCCTGGATCTCTAGGGCTCAGCCTCTTCGGCGTCTTTCCGCGGCGCCGAGATCGACGTAAGCGGGCGAAACGTCGAGAACACGTCACGATAACGCCGATCTCGGCGGGCCAAGCCGGCGGGCAGCGCTCAGAGCATGGCGATCGGTGAGACTTTCACCCCGACCTCCAATGCGCCGGCGAGTTCCCGGGCCACGTCGTAGTCGAAAACCACGTGCCCGCAGATGATGTCGACGTCGCGTTTGATCCGCTGCAGCGGGTTGTCCAGGAACTGGGCGCTGGCCCCGGATGCCTCGAGCAGGTCGCCGATCACCGCACGCGATTCGTGCACGATGTGCGCGGCGGCGACCCGCGCGTTCGCCCGCGCCGCCCGGGGCACCCGCTCACCGTTGGTCACGGCGGCCTGGATCGCGTCGACGGTGTCGTCGAGCAGTCCTCGCAGCGCGCGCAGCCGCACCCGCGCCTCCCCCAGCCGGATCTGCGCGGCGGGCTGGTCCTTTTGTGCCGCACCCGAATAGGCCAACACCCGGTTGCCGAGTCGTTGCGCGTACAGGTCGGCGGCTCGTTCGGCCGCGCCCAGTGCGGGCATCGCGGCCACCAGCGCCAGCGCCGGCACCATCGGCCAGCGGTAGGGGGCGGCGTCGTGCAGGGCGGCGCCGGGGGTGGTGCCCCCGTAGATGTCGACGACGTTGGTCAGCCGGTGCGCGGGCACCCACACGTCGTCGACGACCACGTCGTTGGAGCCGGTGGCCCGCATCCCGGCGGTGTGCCACACATCCTCGACCTGGACATCGGCGGCCGGCAGCAACACCAACGCCGGATAGGGCGCCTCGTCGGGCCCGCAAATCGCCCCCACCAGCACCCAGTCGGCGTCCATCACCCCGGTCGCCCAGGACCACCGGCCGCTGAGCCGGATTCCGCCGTCGGCCGGCACCCCGCGCCCGGTCGGGGCCAGCGGCGCCGGGCACAGCACCGGCCCGGTCGCGAACACCTCGTCTTGAACCTGTTCACAAAACAGGGCCAGCATCCAGTTGTGCAGGGTGTAGAAACCCAGCGTCCACGCGCTCGACGCGCAGCCATGCGCCATCCGCCGGATCGGGTCGAGGATCTCCGGGAACTCCGCCTGCCGGCCGCCGTAGCGCGCGGGCAGCAGCAGACTGGCCAGCCCGGAGGCCCGGTAATCGTCGAGGGTGGCCCGCGGCAACCGGCGCAACCGCTCGGCCTCGCCGGCGCGATCGGCCAACCGGGTAATGAATTCCTCGGTGACTCCGGGCACCAACCCGGGCGACGTCGTCATATCAGGACCGTACCATACCTTTTAGTATGGTACGAGGGCGTGGGTAATCGCAGGTCGCACGCGGGATTTCGTCGACGGCGCCGAGCGGCTCAGTGCCGCAGCATCACATCCAAGAACTGTTCGCGCCGCCCGACGGCGCGCGGGCTGGGCCGCGACCCCGCCAGGTGCAAGAAGCCGATACCGGCCGCGAAGGTGGCGTTGGCCCGCATGTCGGCGTCGTCGGCGTCGAAGCCGTCGTCCAGAAACACCTGCCGCACCGCCTCGAGCACCCGCCGATCCGAGGCGCGCACCGCCGCGGCGACGGTGTCCTCCGACCGCGCCCATTCGCGCATCGCGCGCTCCAGCATCCAGTGCCGCGGGCCGACCAGCGAGGTCATCATCCGGGACAGCCGCTCGCGTGGCGGCAGCGTCGCCAGCTCGGCGAAATCACCGCGGTCCTCGTCGCGCACCGCGGCGAAGGTGTCCGCCAGGGCGCGGCGATAGGCCTTCATATCGCTGAAATGCCAGTAGAAGCTGCCCTTCGTGACGCCCAATTTGCGACACAGCCGGTCGATGGTGAGGGCTTTGACCCCCTCCTCGGCCAGGATGCGGAAGCCGGTCTGCACCCAGTCCTCCACGGAAAGCCGGGAATTGGCTGCGGTCGAGGTTGTCATGATCCGTAAGTCTAGTTACGGTGCGCCGCCCGCGCTGCTTTTCTCCGCGACCAGACACAAAAGCACCCCAACACGCGCGGGTTTTGGGGCCGTTGCGTCTGCTCGGGACTAGCGACAACCGCAGCGTTCGTGACTGTGCGATTCCATACGCCCCGGCGCCGAAAAGCGGATGGAACTGCACAGTCGGCGCAATCGAGGGTCAGTCGACCGACGCCAACGCGTGCCGGGCGTAGGCGCGCACGTCGGCGTCCACGTCCTTGAGCGCGAGGCCCAACGCATCGCGTGCGACAACGTCGGTTGTCGCCCAGCAGGTCAGCCCAAGCACCGCGGCTTTGCGGACGTCGAGGTGCTCATCGTCGAGTGCCCGCGACAGCAGCGGCAGCGCGAACTCGGCCGCCGCCCCGGACAACGCCCGAGTGGCGCCCACCCTGATCTGCCACGCCGACGCGCTCAGCGCCCGCGTCACCGCGGCGAAATCCTCATCGCCGCAGCCGAGTTCACCCAGCGCCGCCAAACCGGCCGCCCGCACCAACGGGTCCGGGTCGCCGATCAATCCGCGAACGGTGTCGGCGCCGGCGCGCAGTGTCGCCAACGCGTTGGCAACCGCGATCCGCACCTCGCGGTTGTCGTCGCCGGCGGCGGCGGCCACTCCGGTCGCGTCGTCGACCGACACCAGCGCCCGCACCGCTTCGATGCGCACCCGATGATCGGGGTCGGTCAGCGCCCGGCGGTAGTCGGCCGGCTCGCCGACCCGACGGGCGGCCAGCAGATACACCGCCGCCGCCCGCACCACCGGATCCGCCGAGCCCAGGTGGGCGCGGGCCGCCGCCGGATCAGCCACCACTTCGACCAGTTCGCGGGCGCCGTCGGCGGCCGCGCGGCGCACCGCGACATCCTCGTCGGCCAGCGCGGCCAGCAGCGCGGCGGCATACCCGTCGGGGGTGTGTTCGGTCAGCGTCGCGACCGCGGCTCGCCGCACCCCGGGATCGGGGTCGGCCAGATAGCCGACCAACTCCGCCAGGGTCGGTTCCTCCAGCGCGAGCACTTCAGCGATCCGCGGCGACGGCGGATGCCCGGCGGCCACCGGCGTGATCCTCGACCGCGCGGTGGCCGGCGCCTGCCCGCCCAGCAGCGGCGGCTCGGCCACCGGGTGCACCGACTGGTCGACCGGCGGTAGCCCATCCAATCCGGGCACCGCCACGAAATACGGTGCCACCGGCCGTTTCAGGAACTCCATGGCGCCGTCGGCGCGTTTGCGCACGTTGAGGTGATACCCCCACTGCGCGTCGTCGCGGCCGGGCAGGTCGGCACGCTCGTGGTAGAGCCCCCAGCGTGATTCGGTGCGGGTCAGCGACGAGCGGGCGGCCAGTTCGGCGCAGTCCCGGATGAACGACACCTCGGCCGCGCGCATCAACTCGTGCGGGGTGCGCGCCCCCATCTCGCTGATCTCGGCGCGCATCCGCTCGAAGGTGTGCACCGCCAGCGACAGCTTGGCGGCCGTCTTCGGTGGTGCCACATAGTCGTTGACAAACCGGCGCAGCTTGTATTCCACCTGCGGCTGCGGCGGACCGTCGGGGTGGCGCAGCGGGCGGTAGATCAGCTCGTGCGCCTCGGCCAGCTGATCGGTCGGCAGCTGCTGCGGCGCCGCCACCTCGGCCAGCGTCGACGCGGCGTGCGCACCGGCCAAGTCGCCGAACACGAAGGCGCCGATCATGTAGTTGTGCGGCACGCAGGCCAGGTCCCCGGCGGCGTAGAGACCCGGCACGGTGGTGCGGGCGTTTTCGTCGACCCACACCCCGGAGGCGGAATGCCCGGAGCACAACCCGATTTCGGAGATGTGCATCTCGACGTCGTGGGTGCGGTAGTCGTGGCCGCGGTTGGCGTGGAAGGTGCCGCGGGTGGGCCGCTCGGTGGTGTGCAGGATGTTCTCCAGCGCGGTGAGCGTCTCGTCGGGCAGATGCGACACCTTCAGGTAGATCGGTCCGCGCGCGGACTCGATCTCGTTTTTGACCTCGGCCATCATCTGTCCGGACCAGTAGTCGGAGTCGACGAACCGCTCCCCCAGCGCGTTGACTTGGTATCCGCCGAACGGGTTCGCGACGTAGGCGCAGGCCGGGCCGTTGTAGTCCTTGATCAGCGGGTTGACCTGGAAGCATTCGATCCCGGACAGCTCCGCGCCGGCGTGATAGGCCATCGAGTATCCGTCGCCGGCATTGGTCGGGTTCTCGTAGGTGCCGTACAGGTAGCCCGACGCCGGCAGCCCCAGCCGCCCGCACGCCCCGGTGGCCAGGATCACCGCTTTGGCGCCGACGGTGACGAATTCGCCGGTGCGGGTGTGCAATGCGGCCGCGCCCACCGCCCGACCGTCGGCGACCAGCACCCGCACCGGCATCAGCCGGTTTTCGATGCGGATCTTCTCCCGCATGGAGCGTTGCCGCAGCACCCGGTACAGCGCCTTTTTGACGTCTTTGCCTTCGGGCATCGGCAGCACATAGGAGCCGGAGCGGTGCACCCGGCGCACCGCGTATTCGCCGTGCTCGTCCTTTTCGAATTTCACCCCGTAGCGTTCTAGCCGCTGCACCATGGCAAAGCCGCGGGTGGCGGTCTGGTAGATGGTGCGCTGGTTGACGATTCCGTCGTTGGCGCGGGTGATCTCGGCGACGTAGTCTTCGGGTTCGGCCTTGCCGGGGATGACGGCGTTGTTGACGCCGTCCATGCCCATCGCCAACGCACCGGAGTGCCGGACGTGGGCCTTTTCCAGCAGCAGCACCTGGGCGCCGTGTTCGGCGGCGGTGAGCGCGGCCATGGTGCCGGCGGTGCCGCCGCCGATGACCAGCACGTCGCAGTCGAGCCGCAGCGGCTGGGTGGGGTCGGGAATCTCGATCATGCTGCCACCGAATGTTGTAGCGCTGCCACGATATCCGTATGCAGCTCGGGATAGGTTGCTCCGCTGCGCGGCTGCGGCACCTCGACCAGGGCCCGCAGCGGCTGCCCGGCCCGGCCCAGCACCGCCACCCGGTCGCCCAACGCCAGCGCCTCGTCGACGTCGTGGGTGACGAACACGATGGTGGTGGGGTGCGCCTGCCAGGTGTCGATCAGCAGCCGCTGCATGGCCGCCCGGGTTTGGGTGTCCAGCGCGCCGAACGGCTCATCCATCATCACCGCCCGCGGGGCCCCGGCCAATCCGCGGGCCAACTGGACGCGTTGCCGCATCCCACCGGACAGGCTTTTAGGCAGGTAGTCCCCGAACCCGGTCAGGCCGACTTCGGTGATCCAGCGCTCGGCGGCCGTGCGCCGGTCGGCGCGCGGCACCCCGCGCAACCGCAGCGCCAACTCGATGTTGGACCGCACCGTCCGCCACGGCAGCAGCGCGTTGTCCTGGAACACCACGCCGCGATCCCCGGAGGTGGTGGTGACGGCGGCGCCGTCGGCCAGCACCCGGCCGGCGTCGGGGCGCAGCAGCCCGGCCAGCGCGCGCAGCACGGTGGACTTGCCGCAGCCGGACGGCCCGGTGAGCACCAGGATTTCGCCGGGCCGCACCGCCAGGCTCAACTCGTCGATCACCGGCGCCCCGGTGTAGGACAGCCGGACTCGGTCCAACTCGAGGCTCATGCCCGCGGTCATCGGGTGCTCTCCGCGCCGCGGGGCAGCCACCGGGTGACGCGGCGCCCGAGCAGTTCCACGGCGGCCGCGGTCGCGAAGCCGAGCACCCCGATGGTGATGATGCCGACGAACACGTCGGGATAGGCCAGCACCGTGTAGGCCTGCCAGGTGCGGTAGCCCACCCCCAGCCGGCCGGAGAGCATCTCCGCGGAGATGACGCAGATCCACGCCACCCCCATCCCCACCGACAGGCCGCCGAAGACCCCGGGCAGGATGCCCGGAAACACCACCTGGCGCAGCACCTCCCAGCGCCCGCCGCCCAGGGTGCGCACCGAGTCCTCCCAGATCGTCGGCAGCGCGCGCACCGCGTGGCGGGTGCTGACCAGGATCGGGAAGTAGGCCGCCAGGAAGGTGATGAACACGATCCCGGCCTCGTCGGTCGGGAACAGCAGGATCGCCACCGGGACCACGGCGATGGCCGGGATGGGCCGCAGCAGTTCGGTGAGCGGGCCGAGCACGTCGGCGAACACCCGGGAGCGGCCCAGCAGGATCCCGGTCGCCACCCCGGCCACCGCGGCCACCCCGAAGCCGGTGAGGATCCGGATCAGCGACTGGCCCAGATCCAGCCAGTAGTCGTGGGTGCCCAACCGGCGCAGCAGGGTGGCGGCGATCTCGCCGACGGTGGGCAAGGTGTCGAACCGCAGCCACAAGCGCACGTGGCCGGCGGTCAGCAACTGCCACAGCCCGATCGCGGCGGCCACCGACGCCAGCCGCAGCAGCCGCGACCGCCACACCGCCGGCACCCGGCGCGCCGCGGCGCTCACCGGTTGTCCCGGTGCCGCAACCGGTTTGCGCACCTCCACCGCGGTCATGCCGCCCCCGCCAAGGCCTGCGGGTAGTCCACGGTGACGCTGCCGGGATGCGCCTCGAGGTAGCGCCGCGCCCCGGCCGGGGTGCTGAACGGACGGTAGTCGGCGCCGTCGCGCACCCACACGGATTTGTCGGCGAACCAGCGGGTGCCCAGTTCGGTGTCGGGCACGTAGGCGGCGCGCACCGTGGCGCCGCGGGCGGTCGCCTCCCGGACGGCCTTGAGCAGGCAGCCGGGGCTGGCCGCGGTTTGGGTGGTGTCGGCGCCGGCCAGCCACAGTTCACCGGCCTGGGCGGGGTCGGTGACGGCGGTGTGGCACACCGGGTCGGTGCCGCCCAGCGCCGACGGGTTGGCGGTGGCCGCGACCGCGGCGTCGTAGTCGAGGCCGCGAGCGCCGTAGGCCGCGCGGAGCGGCCCGTCGTGGACGAACTCGCCGACGTCCAGGTCGGCGAAGTCGCCGATCGACTTCAGGTACGGCACATCGTTTTTCAACGCGTCTACCAGCGATGGTTTCAACGTGGTGTCAAACGAGGTGCCGCCCGGCCCGTTGTAGAGGTAGACCACCTCTTGGGGCAGGCCGCTGCCCTCGGCGACCAGGCGCGCGGCCTCCAGCGGTTTGTGGTTGAGGAAGTCGGTGGCGTCGAGCTGGGCCTGCAGGAACGCACCGAGCACCTCCGGGTGGGTGCGGGCATACGCGCGGCGCACCACCACGCCGTGCAGGGTCGGGTAGTTGAGCTCGGCGCCGTCATACAGCAGCTTGGCCTTGCCCTGGTAGACCAGCAGACCGGGCCAGGCAACGAACTGCGACAGCCCCTGGACCTGACCGGATTCCAACGCCGAGGCCCCGACCTGCGGTTGCTGGTTGAGCACCTCGACTCCGGCGCCGGTGTGGGCCAACGCGCGCACCAGCGTGCCGTGGCCGGCCGACCCGACGCTGGCCGACACCTTGGTACCGGCCAGGTCGGTCAGGACCGCCGCCGACGAATCCGGCGCCACCACCACCATGTTCAGGGCGCCCTTGGGGTTGTAGCCGGTGACCGAGACGATCTCGGTGGCCGCCCGCGGGTTGGCCTGGGTTTTGGAGCCGTTGATCAGCATCGGGTAGTCGCCCATCGAGCCGATATCGATCTTCTCGGCGACCATCTGCGCGGTGATCGGGGCACCGGTGTCGTAGTCCTGCCACACCACCCGGTATTTGGTGCCGGTCCGGGTGGTGATGTCGGCGAGCCGGCGCTCCAGGTAGCCCTGGGCGCGCAGCAGGGTACCGGCGGTCACCGTGTTGATGGTCTTGGACTGGTAGCCCACCACCACCTCGACGGCGTCGCCGGCCGACGACGAGTCCAGCGAGCAGCCGGCCGCGGCGACGGTGGCCGCGACAGCCACCGACGCCAGCCCGATCACGGGTCTGTTCATGGAATGTCCTGAGGATTAACGAGTTCAGCGAAGCAGATAGGGCATATTGACGGTGACCGCGCCGGTGGGACAGCGCGCGGCGCAGGGCCCGCAGTACCAACACTCGTCGACGTGCATGAAGGCCTTGCCGGTGTCGGGGTTGATCGCCAGCGAGTCCAGCGGGCAGATCTCGACGCACAGCGTGCAGCCCTCGATGCACAGCGACTCGTCGATCGTCACCGGCACGTCGGCGCGATTGTTGACCAGGGTCATGTGCTGCTCCTTGTCAGGCTGCCGCGCATGGTGATTCGGTCACCGCGCATCCGGATGTATTCGAGATCGACGGGCCTGCCGTCGTCGAGGCTGGTGAGCCGCTCCAGCATGAGCAGCGCCGCCCCGTCGGGCAGCTGCAGGGTGGCCGCCGTGTGCGGGTCGGCCGGGATCGCTTCCAGCGCCAGGCTCGCCGAGCCCAGCGGTTGCCCGCTGACCTGCTCGATCAGCGGGAACACGTCCTCGGATTCCAGCGCATGCCCGAGCACCTCGGTGCCGATGTCGGGCACCAGGTAGGTCAGGTCCAGGCTCAGCGGCAGGTCACCGAGGTAGCGCAGCCGCTCGATGAACACCACCTGGTCGCCGGGTTGCAGGCGCAGCCGGCGGGCCACCGACGGCGGGGCCGCCACCGGCGCGGCGGCGCGCACCTCGTTGCGCACCTCGCCGTGGCCCTTGAAGGTTTCCTTCAGCCCCAGCAAGGCGTCCAGGCCGTGGTCGAATTTGTGTTGGGCGACATGCGTGCCCACCTTGGGTCCGCGGTCGATCAGCCCTTCGGTTTTGAGGACCGCCAGCGCCTCGCGGATGGTATTGCGGGAGGCAAAGAATTCCGCGGCCAGGTCCTGCTCGGCGGGCAGCCCGTCGTCGTAGGCGCCGGCGTGGATTTGGTGGCGCAGCACGTCGGCCACCTGCCGGGCCCGGTCGGCGCGGGGCCGGCGGATCGGTAGCGGTACGGCGTGGGCCTGGGGCATGCCGCCACGCTATCGGCGCAGCACGGCCGCCCGTGCTGCGCCGATACGCCCGGTGCGGCCGGGCGACGCATTGCGCCGCCCGTCGCCCACCAGCTGCCTGCGGAAAGCGACCGCCGGGTCGGTATTGCGCCGCCACGCCGGCTCTCGGCGGGTTAACAATCGCGGTGAGTGAAATCCAGGGCGCGCCGGGCGGCGACCGCGGCGGGTTGGGTGTAGCCGGCCCCGAACAGCGCGACGTGGGCGAGCAGCGGGAACAGCTGGTGTAGGCCGATGCGGTCGCGCCAGCCGCGGCGCAGCGGATGCACCCGCTGATAACCGTCGAGCACCGCCTCCAGGTGCGGGCAGCCGAACAGCGCCAGCATGGCCATGTCGGTTTCGCGGTGCCCGCCGTGGGCGGCCGGATCGATCAGTACCACCCCGTCGGGGGTCCACATCACGTTGCCGCTCCACAGGTCGCCGTGCAGCCGGGCGGGCGCGTCATCGTCGTCGTAGTCGCCGGATCGGCAGCGGGTCGCGACCGCGGCGACCGCGCGCCGGGTCG
The DNA here is from genome assembly GCF_001854525.1 of Mycobacterium talmoniae. NCBI lineage: Bacteria > Bacillati > Actinomycetota > Actinomycetes > Mycobacteriales > Mycobacteriaceae > Mycobacterium > Mycobacterium talmoniae. Next base: position 4,400 of record NZ_MLQM01000145.1, on the reverse strand, counting down.
CCGCGTCGAGGTGGGCGGCGGCGCGGTCGGCCATCGGCGTCAACCGCTGGTCGGCGTAGAACTCGCCCCAGCGGCGGCGGGCGGTGGTGGGCATCGGCAGCGGCTGCTCGAGCGGCCCGAAAAACCCGGGCCCCTGCCACCCGTCCGGCGGGGCGCCGAACCCCGGCGCGCCGGCGCCGTGGGTGACGGCCAACCGGTGACCGAAGTCGCGCGCCGCGTCGCGGCTCGGCGGGACCGACGGCAGCCGCCGCAGCGTCAGGCTGGTGTCGTCCTGGGCGAGCACCTGCGCGCAGGGCACACCGCCGGGTACCGACGAAAGCCACTGCAGCCCAGCGGCTTCCCAGGCGAAAAGACCGGGTGGGGCCGCCGCGTTGCGTTTCACGAACAAGGAGGTCACCTACTTATCGTGCACAGCGCCGTCAACCCGCACCCGCCCGGCGCTGCTGAGATCGACGTCGTAATTGACCTGACCCCCCGGATTTCGGGGCCGTATGTCAATCTGGACGTCGATTTCAGCAGCGCCACCGCCTCAGCGGGTCTGCAGCAGGGCCCGCGACAGCTCCGCGAGCAGGTCCGGGCGCCGCGACAGCATGTCGAGGTCGACGTCGTGGTCACCCATCACCCCGGCGTGGTAGCGCTGGGCCACCCCGTCGGCGATGCAGCCCAGCCGCCACAGCGCAAACGCCTGGTAGTAGCCGATATCGGTGACGTCTCGCCCGGTGACCGTGTGATACCGGGAGATCACCTCATCGACGGACCAGAAGCCGTGCTCGGGTTCCGGCGCCCACCCGATCACCTCCCGCGATGTCCACACCGCGGCCAGCCAGCCCAGGTCGGCGAGCACGTCGCCGAGCGCGCACAGCTCCCAATCCAGCACGGCCCGCGCGGCGCCGTCGACGCCCAGGATCATGTTGCCGGGGCGAAAGTCGCCGTGCACCAGGCCGGTCCACCGCTCCGGCGGCGGGTTGCGGGCCAGCAACCCGTGCACCTCGCGCAGCAGGGTATTGCTGCTGCCCGAGGCGTCGAGCTGTTTGATCCAGCGGCGCAGCTGACGATCCAGGTAGCCGCCCGGCCGGCGCAAGTCATCGAATTCGGCGGTGCTGCAATCGACGCGATGGATCGCCGCGAGGCTCTCGACGATATTGCCGCAAGCCTGCGCCCGCGCCGGCAGCGGAATCCGGTCGGCGGCCGCATCGCTGTCGAGGACGACGCCGTCGACGTAGCTCATCACGTAGAAGTCCGCGCCGGTGACGTCGTGGTCGCTGCTGTGCCCGATCATGACGGGCAACGGGATTCCGGTGTGCTGCAACCGGGATTGGATCGCCCACTCGCGCAGCACGTTATGCGCCGAGGGCAGCACGTTTCCGGTCGGCGGCCGGCGCAGCACCCAGCGGTTCCCGGCGTCGTCGCCGACGATGTAGGTCAGGTTGGACCGGCCACCGGGCACCGGGTCGAATGTCAGCGGCGGGCACACCCCGCCGACATACCGGGTGAACCAGGCCGTCACACCCGCCGCGTTGATGCCGGCGGGCTGTCCGGTGGCCGTTGACTCTGCGTTCACCGCGCCGACGTGCGAGTAGGGGCCGTGGTGGACGCAGAGTCAATCGTGCGCGCGTACCGGGCCAGCGCGGCGTCGGTGAACACCGACAGCCCCAGATCCGGGTTGTAGCCGTGGATTTCTTTGACGTCGAGTTCGGCGAGGAAATACAGGATCTCCTTGGAGATCACCTGACCGGGCACCAACACCGGGAAGCCGGGCGGATAGGGCACCACAAACGTCGTCGATACCAGGGTCCGGCCGTCGGCGACGCAGCGGCCCGCCTCACCGAGCAGCACATGCTCGCGGTCGGCCTCGTCGTAGCCGGCGTAGAACGCGGCGCGCATATCGCCGAACGCCGTCGCGCCGGGCGGGCGAAACGCGGCGTCGAACTCGCTGAAGTCCGGCAGCGGCGGCAGATCGGTGGTGATCTCCTCGACCCGGCGCTGCTGTAGGGCGCGGTCGGCGGGGCTGGCCGCGCTGTGCACCCGGTCCAGGTCGGTGGCCACCCGGCGCAGCACGTCGAGCAGGTAGTGCACGCTCGACCAGGTCACCCCGATGGTGAAGATCAGCAGCACACTGTTGATCGAGGTCTTGTTGATCTGAATCCCGAACCGCTCCATGAGGATTTTCTCGCGGAAGTCGTAGCCGTTCATGCCGGTCTTCCCGATGAACAGGCTGACCCGGGTGGGGTCGAGCACGAACTCGTCGGACCGCCAGGCCTCGTTCCACTCCGCCAGCGCGCCCTGCCGGACCTGCCGATACGAGCTGACCGTGGAGGCTCGGAACTCGTCGGGTACCAGGTCGGCTTCGTCGAGGATGCGGAACCACTTGCTGATCAGCCGGTCTTTGCGGACCCGGTGCCGAAACACCAACGCCATGTCGTAGACGCCGCGGACCAGCTGGAAGCCTTCGATGTCGACCTGGCGGCGGGCCAGGTCCAGCGACGCCAACAGTTGCTGGTTGGGCGAGGTGGAGGTGTGGGTCAAAAACGCCTCGACGAACTGCTCGCGGCACAGCGCGTTGAAATCCTGGTCGCGGACATGGATCATCGACGCCTGCCGCAGCGCCGACAGCGACTTGTGGGTGGAATGCGTGGCGTACACCCGGATCCGGGCGCGCGCCGGGTCGGGCAGCAGTCGGTGGTGGCGCCACTGGGCGCGGTCGACCCCGTCCATCGACGCCGCCCAGCGCCGGTATTCGTCGGCGTAGTCGGGCGAGGCCAGCTTGGTCTCTAGCCGCTCGGCGGCGACCATCGCGGTGCGCTGCCGCGCCCACGGCACCGCAGTGGCGAAGGCATACCACGCCTCGTCCCACAGGAAGCAGATGTCCGGCTTGATCGCCAGCACCTCCTCCATCACCCGCTGCGGGTTGTAGACGACGCCGTCGAAGGTGCAGTTGGTCAGCAGCAGCATCCGGACCCGGTCCAGCTGCCCGGCGGCCTCCAGGTCCAGCAGCGCCTTTTTGATGGTGTCCAGCGACACCGCCCCGTAGATCGCGAACTGTTCCAGCGGGTAGGCGTCCAGATACATCGGGTAGGCCCCGGCCAACACCAGCCCGTAGTGGTGCGACTTATGGCAGTTGCGGTCGATCAGCACGATGTCGCCGGGCCGGGTCAGCGCCTGCACGACGATCTTGTTGGCGGTGGAGGTGCCGTTGGTGACGAAGTAGCTGTGCTGGGAGTGCCAGGTCTTGGCGGCTTTGTCCATCGCCGCCCGGATGGTGCCGTGCGGGTCCAGCAACGAATCCAGCCCGCCGGAGGTCGACGACGTCTCGGCCATGAAGATGTTGCGGCCGTAGAACTCCCCCATGTCCTGCAGCGACCGGGAGTTGAAGATGCTGGCGCCGCGGGCCACCGGCAGGGCGTGGAACTGGCCCACCGGCGCGGCGGCATAGGTCCGCAGCGCGTCGAAAAACGGTGTGTCGTAACGGCGCCGGATGCCGGCCAGCACGGTGCTGTGCAGGTCGGTGACATCGTTGAGCCGGTAGAAGGTGCGGTCGTAGACGTCGGGTCCGCCCTCGGTCTCGGCGGCGATCGATTCGTCGGTGAGCAGGTACAAGTCGATGGTCGGTCGCAGCTCCCGGATCCATTCGCCGCATTCCACCCAGTCGTGGCTGCAGTCGGCGGCCACCGCGTCGTCGTTGGTGCCCAGCAGCGTGTTCATCAGCGGCACCCGGTCGCGGGACCGCAGCGGCAGGTCGTGGCGGATGATCGCGGCCTGGATTTCGCCGTTGAGCGCCACCGCGGTGATCGCGTCCTCGACGCTGGCCACCACCAGCAGTTCGAACTGCACGTCGTCGGCCGGGTCGCGCAGCGCCCGCAGGTTTTCGGCCAGGCTTTCCGGGGCGCCCGGCGGGGAGTCGTCGGCCAGCAGCACGGTGTAGAACTGCTGCTGTTTGGCTTTGGCCACCAGTTCCTGTTCGGCCAGCGGCGCGGCGGTGTCGAACAGCGCTGCCCGGTCGCCGTATTCACTCAGCAGCCGCACCGCCAGCGACACCCGGGAGCTCAGCGACACGGTGGCCAGGGTGTTCAGGTAGCGGCGGTAGATGGCCAGTTTCGCGGCGCCCGGGAACAGCCAGTACCGCTCGTAGGCGCTCAGCCGGTCCAGCAGCCGTTTGACCCGGGCGGCGTGGTGGGTGGTGTCCTGCCCGGCGCGGTGGACCTCGGCGAGTTGGCGGGCCGCGTCGTCCAGCAGATTCCAGGTGTCGATGCGCGAGTACGACGGGTTGGCCACCGCGGCCAGCGCCGAAACGCGAAGTCGTCTCGGGTTTGCGCTGTCTGGGGTCATACCGCCAGTCTGCCCGCTGCCGGTCGGCTTGTGGTCATTTCGGCAACGCGGCCCGCCATCGTGTCGGGTCGTGC
>NZ_MLQM01000144.1:0-14112 GCF_001854525.1 Mycobacterium talmoniae | reverse complement strand
GTGGGTAGCCAGCCGCCGGCGGCGGGTAGCCCGGAGGCGGCGGCGGGACATAGCCGGGCGGGTACTCGGGGTAGTCGACCGGAGGGTAAGGGTTCACCGGCGGCTGCTCGGGGTAGTCGGTCGCGGGATCGACCGCCGGGCATCGCTGTCGAGCGTGGGCTGACCACCGGAAGCTGTCATGGTGTTCAACCTAGCGTATGCGCAGGTGACGCAGGGTTGGGTTGGTCCGAGGCGGCACCGGGTGCGACGACGCCGCGGGTGGTCTGACCGCGGTTGGGTAGCTAGCCTGTCGGAAGGAGAGAGGGGAGCGATGACCAGCCCGTTTCAGCCCGGACAGACACCGGCCACCTCCGGGGGCCGCGGCGGCGCCAAGTTGCCGACCCCGCCCAAGGGCTGGCCGATCGGGTCGTACCCCACCTACGCCGAAGCCCAGCGCGCCGTCGACTACCTGTCCGACCAGCAGTTTCCGGTGCACCAGGTGACCATCGTCGGGGTCGACCTGATGCAGGTCGAACGGGTCACCGGCCGATTGACCTGGCCCAAGGTGCTCGGCGGCGGGGTGTTGACCGGCGCCTGGCTGGGCCTATTCATCGGGCTGGTGTTGGGTATCTTCAGCCCGCACCCCTGGTCGGCGCTGGCGACCGGGTTGATCGCCGGGGTGTTCTTCGGCTTGATCACCTCCTCGATCCCGTACGCGATGGCGCGGGGCACCCGGGATTTCAGCTCCACCCTGCAGTTGGTCGCCGGCCGCTACGACGTGCTGTGCGATCCCCAGAACGCCGAGCAAGCTCGGGATCTGCTGGCGCGCCTGACCATCTGACGCCGCGGCCGCCGAAGTGTTGCGGATCACGCCCACGGACCTCTACGGTTCTGGCGCGGAACAATCCTTACCGGGATGAGAGGCGGGTGTCGTGGCGAGTCGTCGCGGGCGCGCACGGCGGCTGGGCGCGGCCGCGCTGGCGGCGCTGACCATCGCGGTGTCGGGCTGCGGCTCGGCCAACACCGGCCTCACGATCAGCCTGTACACCCCGGGCACCGACTCCGCGACCTTCACCGCGATCGCCAAACGCTGCTCGGACCAAGCCGGCGGCCGGTTCACCATCCGCCAGATCAGCCTGCCGCGGTCCGCCGACGAGCAGCGGCTGCAGCTGGCCCGTCGGCTCACCGGCAACGACCGCACCCTGGACGTGATGGCGCTGGACGTGGTGTGGACCGCCGAGTTCGCCGAAGCCGGGTGGGTGGTGCCGCTGTCCGACGATCCGGCCGGGCGGGCCGAGACCGACGCGACCACCAACACCCTGGCCGGTCCGCTGGCCACCGCCCGCTGGCGGCAGCGGCTGTACGCCGCACCGCTGACCACCAACACCCAATTGCTGTGGTACCGAGCGGATTTGATGAACACGCCGCCGACAACCTGGGACGCCATGGTGGCCGAGGCCACCCGGCTGCACACCGCGGGGCAACCCAGCTGGATCGCGGTCGAGGCCAAGCAGTACGAGGGACTGGTGGTGTGGTTCAACACGCTGCTGGACAGCGCGGGAGGCCAGGTGCTCTCCGAGGACGGCAAAACCGTCACCCTGACCGACACCCCGGCGCACCGGGCCGCCACCGTCAAGGCGCTGCAGATCATGAAGGCGGTGGCCAGCGCGCCCGGCGCGGACCCGTCGATCAGCCAAACCGACGAGGGCACCGCACGATTGGCGCTGGAGCAGGGCAACGCCGCACTGGAGGTCAACTGGCCGTTCGTGCTGCCGTCCATGCTGGAGAACGCGGTGAAAGGCGGGGTGGCGTTTTTGCCGCTCCACCGCGATCCGGCGCTGGCCGGCAGCATCAACGACGTCGGCACCTTCGCGCCCAGCGGCGACCAGTTCCGCATCGCCTACGACGCCAGCCGCCGCGTGCTGGGCTTCGCGCCCTACCCCGCGGTGCAGCCGGGCCGGCCGGCCAAGGTCACCATCGGCGGGCTGAACCTGGCGGTGGCCAAAACCACCCGGCATAAGGCCGAAGCGTTTGAAGCCGTGCGCTGCCTGCGCAATGTCGCCAACCAGAAGTATGTCTCGATCGAAGGAGGCCTTCCGGCGGTGCGGACCTCGCTGTATGACGACCCGCAATTCCAGGCCACCTATCCGCAGCACGCCATCATCCGCCAACAGCTCAGCCACGCCGCGGTGCGACCGGCGACGCCGGTGTATCAGGCCGTGTCCACCCGGATTTCGGCGACGTTAGCGCCGATCACCGCGATCGACCCGCAGCGCACGGCCGACGCGCTGAGCGTGCAGGTGCAAAAGGCCATCGACGGCAAGGGGTTGATCCCATGACCGCCACCGTCACCCCGGCGGCCGGCACCGATGACCGCCGATCGCAGCGGCGGCTGGCGTTCATCCTGGTCGCCCCGGCGGTGATCCTGATGCTCGCGGTGACCGCCTACCCGGTCGGGTACGCGATCTGGCTGAGCCTGCAGCGCTACAACCTGGCCACCCCCGACGACACCGCGTTCGTCGGCCTGGACAACTACGTGACGACGTTGACCGACCGGTACTGGTGGACCGCGTTCGCGGTGACGCTGGCGATCACCGTCGTCTCGGTCACCGTCGAACTGGTGCTGGGGATGGCGCTGGCGTTGGTGATGCACCGCACGTTGTTCGTCAAGGGGGTGGTGCGCACCGCGGTGCTGGTGCCCTACGGCATCGTCACGGTGGCCGCGGCCTACAGCTGGTATTACGCGTGGACCCCGGGTACCGGATACCTGGCCAATCTGCTGCCGCGCGGCAGCGCGCCGCTGACCGAGCAGATCCCGTCGCTGGGCATCGTGGTGCTGGCCGAGGTCTGGAAGACCACCCCGTTTATGGCGTTGCTGCTGCTGGCCGGCTTGGCGCTGGTGCCCGAGGATCTGCTCAAGGCCGCCCAGGTCGACGGCGCCGGGGCCTGGCGGCGACTGACCAAGGTCATCCTGCCGCTGATCAAACCCGCGATCCTGGTGGCGTTGCTGTTCCGCACCCTGGACGCGTTCCGCATCTTCGACAATATCTATGTGCTCACCAATGGCTCCAACAACACCGGCTCGGTGTCCATCCTGGGCTACGACAACCTGTTCAAGGGCTTCAATGTGGGTCTGGGATCGGCGATCTCGGTGCTGATCTTCGCCTGCGTCGCACTGATCGCGGTGCTGTTCATCAAGGTGTTCGGCGCCGCGGCACCGGGGGCCGAGCGCGATGGCTGAGCGGGTGGGCGGCCGGGGCCGGGCGGCGGGCTGGGTGGTCATCGACGCCCTGGTGGTGCTCTACGCGTTGTTTCCGGTGCTGTGGATCTTGTCGCTGTCGCTCAAACCCACGTCAACGGTCAAGGACGGCAAGCTGATTCCGTCGTCGATCACCTTGGACAACTACCGCGGCATCTTCTCCGGCGGGTTCTTCACCTCGGCGCTGGTCAATTCGATCGGCATCGGGGTGATCACCACCGTGATCGCGGTGGTGATCGGCGCCATGGCCGCCTACGCGGTGGCGCGGCTGGCCTTCCCCGGCAAACGGGCGCTGATCGGCGCGGCGCTGCTGATCGCCATGTTCCCGCAAATATCGCTGGTCACACCGCTGTTCAACATTGAACGCGCAACCGGGCTGTTCGACACCTGGCCGGGACTGATCATTCCCTACATCACGTTCGCGTTGCCGCTGGCGATCTACACGTTGTCGGCGTTCTTCGCCGAGATTCCCTGGGACCTGGAGAAGGCGGCCAAGATGGACGGCGCCACCCCCGGGCAGGCCTTCCGCAAGGTGATCGCGCCGCTGGCCGCGCCGGGGGTGGTGACCGCGGCGATCCTGGTGTTCATCTTCGCCTGGAACGACCTGCTGCTGGCGCTGTCGCTGACCGCCACCAAAGCGGCGATCACCGCGCCGGTGGCGATCGCGAATTTCACCGGCAGTTCGCAATTCGAAGAGCCGACCGGATCCATTGCCGCCGGCGCGATGGTGATCACCGTCCCGATCATCATCTTTGTTCTAATCTTCCAACGACGGATTGTCGCGGGGTTGACCTCCGGCGCGGTGAAGGGATAGCGATGGCCGAGATTGTGTTGGATCACGTGACCAAGCGTTATCCCGACGGCGCCGCCGCCGTGCAGAACCTGTCGCTGACCATCGCCGACGGCGAGTTTCTGATCCTGGTGGGGCCGTCCGGCTGTGGTAAATCCACCACCTTGAATATGATTGCCGGCCTGGAAGATATTTCCTCGGGGGAACTGCGCATCGGCGGCGAACGGGTGAACGAGAAGGCGCCCAAGGACCGCGATATCGCGATGGTGTTCCAGTCCTACGCGCTGTACCCGCACATGACGGTGCGGCAAAACATCGCGTTCCCACTCACCTTGGCCAAGATGAAGAAGGCGCAGATCGCCGAGAAGGTCGAAGAGACCGCGAAAATCCTGGATCTGACCGAGCTGCTGGACCGCAAACCGGCGCAGCTTTCCGGGGGGCAGCGGCAGCGGGTCGCCATGGGCCGCGCCATTGTGCGCCATCCCAAGGCGTTTTTGATGGACGAGCCGCTGTCCAACCTGGACGCCAAACTGCGGGTGCAGATGCGCGGGGAAATCGCCCGGCTGCAGCGCCGGCTGGGCACCACCACGGTCTATGTGACGCACGACCAAACCGAGGCCATGACGCTGGGCGATCGGGTGGTGGTGATGCACGGCGGTGTGGCGCAACAGATCGGCGCACCCGATGAGCTCTATGAGCGACCCGCCAACCTGTTCGTGGCGAGCTTCATCGGCTCGCCGGCGATGAACTTCTTCCCGGCCACGTTGACCCCGACCGGGGTGATCCTGCCGTTCGGTGAGGTGACGTTGACCCAGCCGGTCTACGACGCGGTCACCCAGCATCCGACACCGGACAACGTCATCGTCGGGGTGCGGCCCGAACATCTCGGTGATGCGGCGTTGATGGATCGCTATCAACGCATCACCGCGGTCACCTTCGAGGTGAAGGTCGACATGGTGGAATCGCTGGGCGCCGACAAGTACGTGTATTTCACCCTCGCGGGCTCCCACGTGGAGTCGGCGCAGCTGGCCGAGCTGGCCGCCGAATCCGACGGCGGCGACAGTGAACTGGTGGCCCGGGTGCCGGCCGGGTCGAAGGCCGCCAAGGGCCAGTCCATCCAATTGGCCGTCGACGCCGCCAAACTCGTGATCTTCGACGCCGACTCCGGTGTCAACCTCACGATTCCGCCCCAACCCGACGCGTCGTGACCGCGCCGTTGGCCACGGTGCGCGAGCACCTGGTGGGCCACTTCACCCGGGCCGGCATCGACGCGCCGCCCGCGGCGGCCAGCGTGACGTTTCTGGGCACCGAACCGGTGGAGGTGTTGCGGTTCGGCCCCGACGGCGACCGGGTGGTGCACTATGTGTCGCTGGGCTGTTCGCGGCATCCGATGACCGACGCCGCCGACATGGTGGCCGATCCGCTGCGCGGTCCGCGCGCCGAAGTTGTGCTGCGGCTGCGTGATCCCGGTCCGGTGACCGGGTTGGCCCGCAGCCTGGCGGTGCTTGCCGCGGCCCCGGTGGTGGAGGGGGTGGTGCTGACCGTCGATGCGCTGATCGACCTGGGGTCGCCGCTGTGGGCCGAGGCACCGTTCACCGCGGTGTTGTTGGGCGACAGCGGTATCGGGGAGGCGGCGTTGGAGCCGCCGTGCGAGCCGGTGCGGTTTCTGTCGGCGACGCCGATCACCGCGACCGAGGCCGCCTGGGTGCGGCTCAAGGGCGCCGAGGCCCTGCGCGATGCCTGGCACACCGACGGCGTCGATGTGCTGGACCCGCGGCGCCGCGCCGCCCAACCCGGCTGATTTCTCCCCGCGAGCGTGCGCAAATGTACGCCGACACGCCGGTGGGAGTGGCATTTTGCGCACGCTGGCGCGGCGGCTGGCGGCTGGGGCCGCTACAGCCAGTCGTTGTGCCGGAAGGTGCGGTACAACACCACCCAGATGCCCACCATCACCAGCAGGGTCACCGGATAGCCCCACTCCCACCGCAGCACCGGCATGTTGGCGAAGTTCATGCCGAAGATGCCGGCGATCAGGGTGGGCACCGCCAACATGGCCGCCCAAGCCGAGATTTTGCGCATGTCGGCGTTCTGCTGCATGCCGACCCGGGCCAGCGCCGCCTGCACCAGCGAGCTCAGCATGTCGTCGTAGCTGGTGATGCGGTCGGCGGCCTGAGCCTGATGGTCGGCGACGTCGCGCAGGTAGCGACGCACTTCCTTGGAGATCAGATCCTTGTACTCGGTCTGCATCCGCTGAAACGGCACCGACAGCGGCGCGACGGATCGGCGCAATTCGACGACCTCGCGCTTGATCTGATAGATCGGTTCGACGTCGGTGCGCTGTCCGGGCGCGAACGCCACCTCCTCGATGGCGTCGATATCGTCTTCCATCAGGTTGGTGACTTCGCGATAGTGGTCCACCACATGGTCGGCGATCGCGTGCATCACCGCGTACGGTCCCAGCCGCATGTGTTGCGGGTCGGCGTCCATGCGCTTACGCACCTCGGAGAGCCCGCCGTGTTCCCCGTGCCGGACGGTGACCACGAAATCCTTGCCGACAAAGATCATGATTTCGCCGGTCTCCACGATCTCGCGGGCCAGCACCTCCGAGTCGTGCGCGACGTAGTTGACGGTTTTGAGAACCAAGAACACGGTCTCGTCGTAGCGTTCCAGCTTGGGCCGCTGGTGGGCGTGCACGGCGTCCTCGACGGCCAACGGGTGCAGGCCGAAAACGTCTGCCACGCCCTGCATTTGGGTTTCGTCGGGTTCGTGCAGGCCGATCCAGGTGAACGCGTCCTGGCCGGCCTGTTCGATCTCATGCACCTTGGCCTGCGCCGCCGAATGCGTGAATTTGCCGGGCAATCGCACCCCGTCGACGTAGACGCCGCAGTCGACCATCGCGCGCTCAACCGGTATCGGACCCCGTGCGACATCGGTCGATGAATCGCGGTGCGCGCCGCGCAGTGACGGCGGCAGCGAACGAAACGACGGCATGGTCCGATCTCCCTCGAGCAGGTCACCTCAATCGCGAAACTCCGACACCTGACGCTCAAATGCTACTCGCCAGTACTGTCCGCACGGCACCCGTGGCGGTGCCGTTTGCACGGCAGTGAAGTAACCTGGCGCGGTGGCAGAAACGGAGCCGTTTGCGCATCTGGTTATCGGTGACGAGGAGATCTTCTCCGCTCACCTCGGTGGGAAGTTATCGGTCGAACTGAAATCGCCGCTGGACACCCAGCGGGCGTTGTCCATCGCCTACACCCCGGGGGTGGCGCAGGTCAGTCGGGCGATCGCCGCCGATGTAACCCTGGCCGCCCGCTACACGTGGGCCAACCGGTTGGTCGCCGTGGTCAGCGACGGCAGCGCGGTGCTCGGCCTCGGGGACATCGGTGCGGCGGCGTCGCTGCCGGTGATGGAGGGCAAAAGCGCGCTGTTCAAGACCTTCGGCGGGCTGGACTCCATCCCGATCGTGCTGGACACCAAGGACCCCGACGAGATCGTGGAGACCCTGGTGCGGCTGCGGCCGACTTTCGGGGCAGTGAACCTGGAGGACATCTCCGCACCGCGCTGCTTTGAGATCGAGCGCCGCGTCATCGAGGCGCTGGACTGCCCGGTGATGCACGACGACCAGCACGGCACCGCGATCGTGGTGCTCGCCGCGCTGCGGGGCGCCACCACGGTGCTCAACCGCGACATGGCCGGGCTGCGCGTGGTGGTCTCCGGCGCCGGGGCAGCCGGGGTGGCCTGCACCAACATCTTGTTGGCCAGCGGTATTACCGACATCACCGTGCTGGACTCGAAAGGGATCCTGCACACCGGCCGCGACGACCTCAACACCTTCAAAGCCGAGCTGGCCACCCGCACCAACCCGGCCGGTCGCACCGGCGGACTCGCGGAGGCGCTGGCCGGCGCCGACGTCTTCCTGGGTCTGTCGGCCGGGATCGTCCCCGAAGACCTCATCGCCTCGATGGCGCCGAACGGGATCGTGTTCGCGTTGTCCAACCCGATCCCCGAGATCCACCCCGACCTCGCCAAGAAGTATGCGGCCGTCGTCGCGACCGGGCGCAGCGACTTCGCCAACCAGATCAACAATGTGCTGGCGTTCCCGGGTGTCTTCCGCGGCGCGTTGGACGCCGGAGCGCGGCGCATCACCGAACGGATGAAGGTGGCCGCGGCCGAGGCGATCTTCTCGGTGATCGGCGATGACCTGGCGCCCGACCACATCGTGCCCAGCCCGCTGGACCCGCGGGTCGGGCCGGCGGTCGCCGCCGCGGTCGCCGCGGCCGCCGCCGATCAGGTGTCGCCAGCAGGTGCGGCCGACTAACGTTCGCCGGCGGGTCGCGGGTCCGCTAGCCCTGCTGGCCCTGGTGGTCGCCGGCTGTGCCGGGCCACCCGCGCCGCCGTCGCTGGCCGTCGGGACGACGGCCGACCCGGAGTTCGTGGTGCTGGCGCACCTGTACGCCGGGGCGTTGCGTGGGGCGGGGGCTCCCGCCCATGTCCGCACCGCGGCCGACCCGGTCGCCGAGCTGAGCTCCGGCTCCCTGGACGTGGTGCCCGCGCTCACCGGGCGGCTGCTGCGGACGTTGATCCCCAACCCCACCGTGCGGTCGGACAAACAGGTCTACCGGGCCATGATCGCCGCGTTGCCCGAGGGCATCGCGGCCGGTGACTACACCACCGCCGCGGAGGACAAGCCCGCGCTGGCGGTCACCAAGGCCACCGCGCGGGCCTGGGACAGCGCCGACCTGTCGGCGCTGGTCCGGCACTGCGCCGGGTTGGTCGTCGGGGCCACCCACGGTGGCCGCACCCCCGCGGCGGTGGGTCAGTGCCGGTTGCCCGCGGCCCGCGACTTCCCCGATGACGCCGCCCTGTTTGCGGCGCTGGCGGCCGGACAGTTGACCGCGGCGTGGTCGAGCACCGCCGCCCCGGACATTCCCGCGGACTTGGTGGTGTTGGCCGATCGCGAGCCGCCGCTGGTGGCGGCGGAGAACGTGGTGCCGCTGTATCGCCGCAACGAGCTGCCCGAACGGCAGCTGCTGGCGATCAACGAGGTCGCCGGGGTGCTGGACACCGCCGCCCTGGTCGACATGCGCCGCCGGGTGGCCGACGGCGCCGATCCGCAAGCCGTTGCCGACGGGTGGCTGGCCGAACACCCCCTCGGCCGCTAGCGCCTTCCCTCGCGAGCGTGCGTGTCCCCGGTCGACACGCCGGCCAAATCCCGGGTTTGCGCACGTTCGCGAGGACGGCGCCGGGTGGCTCAGCGCGACGCCGGCATCATCCGACCGGTCACCGCGGAGAACAACCGCTGGTATCCCGAACCGGTGATGCGCACGAGCAGGTCGAGCACCCGGGCGTCCGGGCCGATGAGCACCCGGGCCCGGTTCTTGCGGACACCCTCGAGGATCACCCGGGCCGCCTTCTGCGGGGAGGTGGACGCCAGCCGCTTGTCGAAGAACTCGGCCAGCTCGTTGGCGTCGACGCCCTCGGCGGCGGTCGCGTTGCGGGCGATCGCGGTTTTGATGCCGCCCGGGTGCACCGTGGTCACTTTCACCGGGTGGCCGGCCAACGCCATCTCCTGGCGCAGCGCCTCGGTGAAGCCGCGGACTGCGAATTTCGCCGAGTTGTAGGCGGCCTGGCCGGGCACCGAGAACAACCCGAAGATGCTGGACACATTGATCACGTGCCCGTCCCCGGAGGCGATCAAGTGCGGCAAAAACGCCTTGGTGCCGTTCACCACACCCCAATAGTCGACGTCCATCACCCGCTCAATGTCCTTGAACTGGCTGACCTCGATATCACCGGTGAACGCGATCCCGGCGTTGTTGTAGATCTGGTTGACCTTGCCGAAGTGCTCGTGGACCTCCTCGGCGTAGGCGATGAACGCCTCACGTTCGGTGACGTCAAGCCGGTCCGCCTTGACCGGCGCACCGATCGCCTTGAGCTCCTTCTCGGTCTGCGCCAGCCCCTCGAGATCGACATCGCTGATGGCGACGCGGGCCCCGGACCGGCCCAGCTCAATGGCCAGTGCCTGGCCGATACCCGAACCCGCGCCGGTGACGACGGCGACTTTCCCGGCAAACCCCTGCATGCGCCCACTCCCTACGTGTTCAGTCGGTCGATGCCAGGCTAGCCGGTACCGGCGGTACCTCCTTGCGCGGGTGGCCCTGAATTTCGGTTACCGGCCCCGATCGCCGTACGATGCCCTGATCATGAAGTGCAGTCGCGGGATCCGGCTCGGGTCGCTGATGCTCTCCGCCGGGTTGTTGGCCGGGTCCGCGGTGCTGGCCGCACCGAGCCGCGCCGACTCGAGCAGCGATGCGTTTCTCTCGGCGCTGACGAATGCGGGCATCGCCAGCCCGGACCCGGCGACCGCCGTCGCGGTCGGTCAGTCGGTCTGCCCGATGTTGTCCGAGCCGGGGCAAAACACGGCCAACGTGGCGGCGAAAGTGGCCGACTCCACCGGGATGTCGCTCGGGCCGTCGACCATGTTCACCGGGATCGCGATCTCGATCTTCTGTCCCGCCCTGGTGTCGCGGTTGGGTGCCGGCGTGCCGCAGCTGCCGATCCTGGGCGGCTAGCCCCGCCGGCGCCGGCGCGGTGACGCCGCGTCTAGTGCCGCGGCGAGCGTGCGCAAACCCGGTGATTCGCCCGGCGTGTCGACCGGGGACACGCACGCTCGCGGCAAAAGGTGCCTCGCGGAAGAACAGGACCCCTCAGCCGAAGGCCTCGTCGAGGATCTCCTGCTGCTCGACGGCGTGCACCTTCGACGAGCCCGACGACGGCGCCGACATGGCGCGGCGCGAGATCCGCTTGATCCCGGTCAGCTTGTCGGGCAACAGTTCCGGCAACTCCAGGCCGAACCGCGGCCACGCGCCCTGGTTGGCCGGCTCCTCCTGCACCCAGAAGTACTGCCGGGCGTTGGGGTAGCGGTCCAGCGTTTCGGCGAGCCGACGCTTGGGCAGCGGCGCCAGCTGCTCGATCCGGACAATCGCGACGTCGTCGCGGTTGTCCTTGGCCTTGCGGGCGGCCAGCTCGTAGTACACCTTGCCGCTGGTCAACAAGATGCGGGTCACCTTGCTGCGGTCGCCGATACCGTCCTCGTAGCTGGGTTCCTCCAGCACCGAGCGGAACTTGACCTCGGTGAAGTCCTTGATGTCGCTAACCGCGGCCTTGTTGCGCAGCATCGACTTCGGGGTGAACACGATCAGCGGCCGCTGAATCCCGTCCAGGGCGTGCCGGCGCAACAGGTGGAAGTAGTTCGACGGCGTCGACGGCACCGCGATCGTCATCGACCCTTCCGCCCACAGCTGCAGGAAGCGTTCGATGCGTCCGGAGGTGTGGTCGGGCCCTTGGCCTTCGTGGCCGTGCGGCAGCAGCAGCACCACGTTGGACAGCTGTCCCCACTTGGCCTCACCGGAGCTGATGAACTCGTCGATGATCGACTGGGCGCCGTTGACGAAGTCCCCGAACTGGGCCTCCCACAGCACGAAGGCATCCGGGTTGCCGACGGTGTACCCGTATTCGAAGCCGACGGCCGCAAACTCCGACAGCGGCGAGTCGTACACCAGGAACTTGCCGCCGGTCGGGGTGCCGTCGGTGGTGGTGGCCAGCAGCTGCAGCGGGGTGAACTCCGCGCCGGTGGTGCGGTCGATGATCACCGAATGCCGTTGGGAGAACGTGCCGCGACGGGTGTCTTGGCCGGACAGCCGGATCAGCTTGCCCTCGGAGACCAGGGAGCCCAACGCCAGCAGTTCGGCGAACGCCCAGTCGATCTTGCCCTCGTAGGCCATTTCGCGGCGCTTCTCCAGCACCGGCTTGACCCGCGGGTGCACCGTGAAGTCCTCCGGGACCGCCAGATGCGCGTCACCGATCCGGGCCAGCAGCGCCTTGTCCACCGCGGTGTTCAGGCCGCGGGGGACCTGCTGCTCGGACTCCACCGATTCGCTGGGCTGCACGGCGTGCTTTTCCAGCTCGCGGACCTCGTTGAACACCCGCTCCAGCTGGCCCTGGTAGTCGCGCAGCGCGTCCTCGGCCTCTTTCATCGAGATGTCGCCGCGGCCGATCAGGTCCTCGGTGTAGCTCTTGCGGACACCGCGTTTGGTGTCGATCACGTCGTACATGTACGGGTTGGTCATCGACGGGTCATCGCCCTCGTTGTGCCCGCGGCGGCGGTAGCACAGCATGTCGATGATCACGTCCTTGTGGAACTTCTGCCGGAAGTCCACCGCCAGCCGCGCCACCCATTCGCACGCCTCCGGGTCGTCCCCGCTGACGTGGAAAATCGGCGCCCCGATCATCTTCGCGACATCGGTGCAGTACTCGCTGGACCGCGAGTGGTCGGGCGCGGTGGTGAAACCGATCTGGTTGTTGACGACGATGTGGATGGTGCCGCCGACGCGGTAGCCGGGCAGCATCGCCATGTTCAGGGTTTCGGCGACGACGCCCTGGCCGGCGAACGCGGCGTCCCCGTGCAGCATGATCGGCACCACCGAGAAGCCCTGTTCGCCGGCGCCTTTGTCCAGCAGGTCCTGTTTGGCCCGGACCAGCCCCTCCAGCACCGGGTCGACGGCCTCCAGGTGCGACGGGTTCGCGGTCAGCGACACCTGAATGTCGTTGTCGCCGAACATCTGTAGGTACACGCCGGTGGCGCCGAGGTGGTATTTGACATCCCCGGACCCGTGCGCCTGGGACGGGTTCAGGTTGCCCTCGAACTCGGTGAAGATCTGCGAATACGGCTTGCCGACGATGTTGGCCAGCACGTTGAGCCGGCCGCGGTGCGGCATGCCGATGACCACCTCGTCGAGACCGTGCTCGGCGCACTGGTCGATCGCGGCGTCCATCATCGGGATGACGGTCTCGGCGCCCTCCAGCGAGAACCGTTTCTGCCCCACGTACTTGGTCTGCAGGAAGGTCTCGAACGCTTCCGCGGCGTTGAGTTTGCTCAGGATGTACTTCTGTTGGGCGACAGTCGGTTTGACGTGCTTGGTTTCGATCCGCTGCTGCAGCCACTCCTGCTGCTCGGGTTCGAGGATGTGGGTGTACTCCACCCCGACGTGCCGGCAGTAGGCGTCGCGCAGCACCGACAGCACGTCGCGCAGCTTCTTGCGCTCCGCCCCGGCGAACCCGTCGACCTTGAACACCCGGTCCAGGTCCCACAACGTCAGGCCGTGGGTCAGCACGTCGAGGTCGGGGTGGCTGCGGAACCGGGTGTTGTCCAGCCGCAGCGGATCGGTGTCGGCCATCAGGTGGCCGCGGTTGCGGTACGCGGCGATCAGCTCGATGACCCGCGGGTTCTTGTCGAAGATCGAGTCCGGGTTGTCGGTGCGCCACCGGATCGGCTCGTACGGGATGCCCAGTTCCCGGAAGATCTCGTCCCAGAACCCGTCGGAGAGCAGCGTTTCGTGGATGGTGCGCAAAAAATCACCGGATTCCGCGCCCTGGATGATCCGGTGGTCGTAGGTGGAAGTCAACGTCACCAGTTTGCCGATACCCAGCTCGGCGATGCGTTCCTCGCTGGCCCCCTGGAACTCCGCCGGGTATTCCATCGCCCCGACCCCGATGATGGCGCCCTGCCCGGCCATCAGCCGCGGCACCGAGTGCACCGTGCCGATGGTGCCGGGGTTGGTCAGCGAAATCGTCACCCCGGCAAAGTCTTCGGCGGTCAACTTGCCGTCGCGGGCCCGACGGACGATGTCTTCGTAGCCGGCGATGAACTGGCCGAACCGCATGGTTTCGCACCGTTTGATGGCCGCGACCACCAACGAGCGCTTGCCGCCCTTCCCGGGCAGGTCGATCGCCAGGCCGAGGTTGACGTGGGCCGGGGTGACCGCGTTGGGTTTGCCGTCGACCTCGGCGAAGTGCCGATTCATGTTGGGGAACGCTTTGACCGCCTGCACCATGGCGTAGCCCAGGATGTGGGTGAACGACACCTTGCCGCCGCGGGCGCGCTTGAGGTGGTTGTTGATGACGGTGCGGTTGTCGATCATCAGCTTGGCCGGGACCGCCCGCACACTGGTCGCGGTCGGCACCTCCAGCGAGGTCGACATGTTCTTCACCACGGCGGCCGCGGCGCCGTGGTGAAGAACAT
>NZ_MLQM01000143.1:0-14115 GCF_001854525.1 Mycobacterium talmoniae | reverse complement strand
ACCGAGGCGGTGGACACCGACGCGCGGCGGCGGGCGCTGCGCGACGTCACCGCGATCGTCGTCGCCCGCCGCGCCTCGACGGTGCTGCTGGCCGACCGGGTGGCGCTGCTGCAAAACGGCACCATCACCCACCTCGGCACCCACACCGAATTGCTGGCCGCCGTCGACGAATACCGGTATCTGCTGGCCGCCGACGACGAACTCGACGACGGCCGGGAACGGGAACCGACGTGGCGGGACGACGACGAGTTCAACCGCCTGGACCGCACCCACACCCAGCAGTACGCCACCGACACCGCCTGCGCCACCGCGGCCCTGGCGATGCCGGAGGAGAAACGCCGATGACCACCGCCTGGCGCGGCCGACTCGCCGCCACCCCCGAACCGACCCTCGAGGAGCCACCGCCCCGCGCGGCGCGCGCCCTGCTGGGCTCGTTGCTGGCACCGTACCGGTGGACGGTGGGGGTGTTGGCGCTGGTGGTGGTGGCGGAAAACGCTGCGCGGCTGGCGGTTCCGCTGCTGGTTCAGCGCGGCATCGACCGCGGCATTCCGCCGCTGCTGGCCGGCGGATCGTCGCGGGAGCTGCTGCGGGTGGTCGCGGTGCTGTGCGTGGTGGTGGCCGTGCAGGCGCTGACCCGGATGTATTTCCTCAACCGGTCCGGACGCGTCGGCCAGCGGGTGCTGCTGGAGCTGCGCCGGCGGGTTTTTCGGCACTTCCAACGACTCGACGTGGCGTTTCATCACCGCTACACCTCGGGGCGGGTGGTGAGCCGGCTGACCAACGACGTGGAAGCCATCCAGGTCATGCTGGAAACCGGGTTCGAGGACCTGGTGACCGCCGTGCTCACCCTGGCCGGCACCGCGGTGCTGCTGGTGACGCTGGACTGGCGGCTGGGACTGATGTGCCTGGTGGCCTTCCCGATCCTGGTCGCGCTGACCGCATGGTTTCGTGCCGAGTCGGCCAAAACCTACCGCGAGGTGCGCGACGCCGCCGCGCTGGTGATCGTGCAGTTCGTCGAAACCATGACCGGGATCAAAGCCGTGCAGGCCTACCGGCGGGAGCCCCGCAACCAGCAGATTTTCGACGACATCGCCGACCGGTACCGGGCGGTGAACGAGAAGACGTTCACCCTGCTGGCGGTGTTCATGCCGGGGGTGAAGCTGATCGGCAACCTCACCACCGGGGTGGTGCTGCTGTACGGCGGCTGGCGGGTGCTGCACGGCCACATGACGATCGGTACCCTCACCGCGTTCCTGCTGTACCTGCGGATGTTCTTCGAACCGATGCAGGAAATCACCCAGTTTTTCAACACCTTCCAGTCCGCGTCCTCGGCGTTGGAGAAGCTGGCCGGGGTGCTCGCGCAGCGCCCCGCAGTCACCGATCCGGCAACCGCGGTGCCGCTGCCCAGCGCCGGCGGTGAGGTCGCGCTGCGCGACGTGCAGTTCGGCTACGTGCCGGATCGACCGGTGCTGCCCGACCTGACGCTGCGGATCCCGGCGGGCCAGACCGTCGCGCTGGTGGGCACCACCGGCGCCGGCAAGACCACCCTGGCCGCGCTGATCGCCCGCTTCTATGACCCGACCGCGGGAGCGGTGACGCTGGACGGCGTCGACCTGCGCGACGTCGCCCAGGCCGAGCTGCGCCGACACGTGGTGATGGTGACCCAGGAGAACTTCATGTTCGCCGGCACCGTCGCCGACAACATCCGATTCGGCCGGCCCGACGCCACCGACGCGCAGCTGCGGCACGCCGCCGAGGCGGTCGGCGCCGCGGAGTTCATCGCCGCGTTGCCCGAGGGCTATCACACCGACGTCGCCTCCCGCGGTGGCCGGCTCTCGGCCGGGCAGCGGCAGCTGGTCGCCTTCGCCCGCGCGTTCCTGGCCGACCCGGCGGTGCTGATCCTCGATGAGGCGACCTCGTCGCTGGACATCCCCAGCGAACGTCAGGTGCAACGCGCGCTGCGCACCGTGCTGGCGGATCGGACGGCGGTGGTGATCGCCCACCGGCTCTCCACGGTGCAGGGGGCCGACCGGGTGCTGGTGCTTGAGCGCGGCCGCATCGTCGAGGACGGCCCGCCGGCGGAGCTGATCGCGCGCCCCGGCGGTCGGTACGCGGCGCTGCAACAGGCGTGGACGCGCTCACTGGCCTGAGCCGCGCTGAGCCGCGCCGTTGAGATTGCGGTCAGGGCTGTGGTTTTGCCCCCGCGGGCACGACCCCTCCGCGCAATCTCAACGGTTCAACCCAGCCCGATGCGCCGGTAGCGGGCCAGCCGCGCGGCCAAGCGTGCCTCGTCGGGTCGGCCGCGCAGCGCGTGCAACTCGGCGGCAATCGCCCGCGACAAGCGTTTGGCGAAGTCGATCGGCTCCTCGGCGGCATCCGGATGCTCGGGCACGATCGCGTCGACGATCCCGGACGCCAACAGGTCCGCGGAGCGGATACCCTGAGCCACCGCCAACTCCGGGGCGTGCTCGGTGTCGCGGAACACGATCGCGCTGGCGCCCTCCGGCGGCAGCGGCGCCAGCCAGCCGTGCAGCGCGGCCAGCACCCGATCGGCGGGCACCATGGCCAGCGCCGGGCCGCCGCTGCCCTGCCCCAGCAGCACCGACACCGTCGGCACCGGCAGCGTCACCAGCTCGGCCAAGCACGCCGCGATCTGCCCGGCCAGCCCGCCCTGCTCGGCCTCCGCGGACAGCGCCGGGCCGGGCGTATCGATGATCGGTATCAGCGGCAGCCGTAATCCCGCGGCCAGCGCCATCCCGCGGCGGGCTTCCCGCAGCGCCGCCGGCCCGACCAGGCCACCGATTTTCTGCTGGCCCAGCACCACCGCCGGCTGGCCGCGGAACCGGGCCAACGCCAGCAGCGTCGTCGCCGCCTCGCCCACCCCGGTGCCGGACAGCAACACCTGCTAGGTGGCGCCGTGGCGCAGCAGCCGCCCGACCCCGGGCCGGTCCGGGCGGCGCGAGGCCGCCACCGACTCCCAGGCCGGTACGTCGGGTACCGGTTCGTGCCGGGGCGGCGGCGGGGGAGCGGCGCCCGGCTCGTCCAGGAGCACCTTCAGCGCCCGCACCACGGTGCGGCGCAGCCACTTGAGCGGCACCACCCCGTCGATCACCCCGTGGCGTTGCAGGTTCTCCGCGGTCTGGATGCCCGGCGGGAACGGTTCGCCGTAGAGCTGCTCATACACCCGCGGCCCCAGGAACCCCACCAGGGCGCCCGGTTGGGCGATGGTGACATGGCCCAGCGACCCCCACGACGCGAACACCCCGCCGGTGCTGGGATGGCGCAGATACACCAGGTAGGGCAGGTGGGCCCGCTTATGCAGCTCGACCGCGGCGGCGATCTTGACCATCTGCAGGAACGCCACCGTGCCCTCCTGCATCCGGGTGCCGCCCGAACACGGCGACGCCAGCAGCGGCAGCCGCTGCGCGGTGGCGCGCTCGACGGCGGCGGTGATCCGTTCGGCGGCGGCCACCCCGATCGACCCGGCCAGGAAGTCGAACTCGCAGGCGATCACCGCCACCCGCCGGCCGCGCACCCGGCCCTCGCCGGTCAGCACCGCCTCGTCGCGTCCGGTGGCCGCCCGCACCCGGGCCAGCTCCGCGGTGTAGTCCGGGTCGGTGGACACCGCCAGCGGGGTGGTGTCCCAGCTGAGGAACGATCCGGCGTCCAACACCGCGTCGCGCAGCTCGACGGCCCCGATCCGGTCCACGGGACAACCCTAATAAGCTGAGCCAATGATCGGTGTGACCCGCGACGGCAACGTCTTGACCCTGGAGCTGCAGCGTCCCGAGCGCCGCAACGCGCTGAACTCGGAATTGGTCGATGGTCTGCGCGAGGCCGTGGAGAAGGCCACCGCCGAGGACCTGCGGGCCATCGTGCTGACCGGGCAGGGCACCGTGTTCTGCGCCGGCGCCGACCTGTCCGGCGACGCGTTCGCCGCCGACTACCCCGACAAGCTGATCGCGCTGCACAAGACCATCGACGCGTTCCCGATGCCGGTGATCGCCGCGGTCAACGGCCCGGCGATCGGCGCCGGCCTGCAACTGGCCATGATCTGCGACCTGCGGGTGGTGGCCCCCGAGGCGTTCTTCCAGTTCCCGGTCGCCAAATACGGGTTGGCGTTGGACAACTGGAGCATCCGCCGGCTGACGTCGCTGGTCGGCCACGGCCGGGCCCGGGCGATGCTGTTGACCGCCGAGCGGCTGGGCGCCGACGTCGCGCTGCAGACCGGGATGGCCAACCGGATCGGCACGCTGGCCGACGCCCAGGCCTGGGCGCAGGAGGTCGCCGGGTTGGCGCCGCTGGCGTTGCAGCACGCCAAGCGGGTCCTCAACGACGACGGCGCCTACGAGGAGCAGTGGCCGGTGCACAAGGAGCTGTTCGACAAGGCGTGGGGCAGCCAGGACGTGATCGAGGCGCAGGTCGCCCGCGTCGAAAAACGACAACCGAAATTTCAGGGGGCCTGATCGAGATGCTGCGCGGGGCGCTGCGGTTGGCTGCGGGGACGGCCACGCTGGCCGCCGGAGGCTGGGCGCTTCGTGCCCTGCACGGCGCCCCGGCGGCGCTGGGCGCCGCCCCGGCCGCGATCCGCGCGGTGGCCGAGCGGTCACCGAACTACCGCGACGGGGTGTTCGTCAACACCGACCCCGCGTCGATGATCAACCTGGACCGCGAACAGCAACGCCTGATCCTGCGGGAGCTGATCGGCGGGCGCGCCGCCAGCCGGCCCGCCGCCCCGATCCCGCTGGCCACACCGGGCGACGGCCGCCAGCCCGCCGGCGGGCTGGCGGTCACCTGGTTGGGCCACGCGACGGCGCTGGTCGAGATCGACGGCTACCGGGTGCTCACCGACCCGGTCTGGAGTGACCGCTGTTCCCCGTCGGACCTGGTCGGCCCCGAACGGCTGCATCCGCCGCCGCTGCCGCTGGAGGCGCTGCCCGCCGTCGACGCGATCGTCATCAGCCACGACCACTACGACCACCTCGACATCGACACGGTGAGCGCGCTGGTGCGCACCCAGCGGGCGCCGTTCTTCGTGCCGCTCGGGGTCGGTGCGCACCTGCGTGACTGGGGGGTGCCCGAGCAGCGCATCGTCGAACTGGATTGGCACGAACGCGGCCAGGTCGACGAACTCACCCTGGTCTGCACCCCGGCCCGGCATTTCTCCGGGCGGTTTTTGACCCGCAACCTCACGCTGTGGGCGTCGTGGGCGGTGCTCGGCCCGACGCACCGGGTGTATTTCGCCGGGGACACCGGCTACACCACGAGTTTCGCCGAGATCGGTGCGGCCCACGGGCCGTTCGACCTGACCCTGATGCCGGTCGGCGCCTACAACGCGGCCTGGCCGGACATCCACATGAATCCCGAGGAGGCGGTGCAGGCCCACCGCGACGTCACCGGGTCGAAGCCCGCCGTGTTGGTGCCGATCCACTGGTGCACGTTTCGGCTGGCGCCGCACCCCTGGGATGAGCCGATCCAGCGGCTGCTGGCCGCCGCCGAGACCGCCGGCGTGCAGGTGGCGGTGCCCAAACCGGGCGGGCGGGTGGATCCAGCGCAACCCGACGGGCTGCATCCCTGGTGGCAGCTCTGACCGCGACACTGGCCGCCGGGCTCACCGACGCCGACGTCGCCCAGCGGGTCGCCGACGGCAAAACCAACGACGTCCCCAGCCGTGCCGCCCGCAGTGTGCCGGAGATCATCCGGGCCAACGTGTTCACCCGGATCAACGCCATCCTGGGGGTGCTGCTGCTCATCGTGCTGTCCACCGGCTCGCTGATCAACGGGCTGTTCGGCCTGCTGATCATCGCCAACAGCGTCATCGGGATGATCCAGGAGATCCGGGCCAAACAGACCCTGGACAAGCTGGCCATCGTCGGGCAGGCAAAACCGGTGGTGCGCCGGCAATCCGGGACCCGGGCGTTGGCGCCCGGCGAGGTGGTGCTCGACGACATCATCGAATTGGGTCCCGGCGACCAGATCGTCGTCGACGGCGACGTGGTCGAGGAATCCGGGCTGGAGGTCGACGAGTCGCTGCTGACCGGGGAAGCCGACCCGATCACCAAAAACGCCGGGGACCCGGTGATGTCGGGCAGTTTCGTGGTCGCCGGCACCGGGGCCTACCGCGCCACCAAGGTGGGGCGGGCGGCCTACGCCGCCCAACTCGCCGAAGAGGCCAGCAAGTTCACCCTGGTGAAATCCGAACTGCGCACCGGCATTAACAAGATCCTGCAGTTCATCACCTACCTGCTGGTGCCGGCCGGATTGTTGACCATCTACACCCAGTTGTTCACCACCCATGTGGGCTGGCGGGATTCGGTGTTGGCGATGGTGGGCGCGCTGGTGCCGATGGTGCCCGAGGGTTTGGTGCTGATGACGTCGATCGCGTTCGCGGTCGGGGTGGTCCGGCTGGGGCAGCGGCGCTGCCTGGTGCAGGAACTGCCCGCCATCGAGGGGCTGGCCCGCGTCGACGTGGTGTGCGCCGACAAGACCGGCACCCTCACCGAGAACGGGATGCAGGTCTCCGGGGTCGCCGAGCTCGGCCACCCCACCGACGGTGTCGCGCAGGTGCTGGCCGGGCTGGCCGCCGCCGATGCCCGGCCCAACGCCAGCATGGCGGCCATCGGCGCGGCCTACCCGCACCCGCCGGGCTGGGCGGTGACCGCGACCGCGCCGTTCAAGTCGGCCACCAAATGGAGCGGAGTCTCCTTTCGTGAGCACGGTAACTGGGTGATCGGTGCGCCCGACGTGCTGCTCGACCCGGCGTCGGCGGCCGCCGCCCGCGCCGAGCACCTCGGCGCCCAGGGGCTGCGGGTGCTGTTGCTCGCCGCTAGTGATGTGCCGGTCGACCACCCCGACGCACCGGGCGCGGTGACGCCGGTCGCGCTGGTGGTGCTCGAGCAGAAGGTGCGGCCCGATGCCGGCGCCACCCTGGACTACTTTGCCGCCCAGCAGGTGTCGGTCAAGGTGATCTCCGGGGATAACGCGGTCTCGGTGGGCGCGGTCGCCGACAAACTGGGGTTGCACGGCGAGACGATGGATGCGCGGCAGCTGCCCACCGAACCGGCCGAGCTGGCCGACGTGGTCGCCGAATGCACCACCTTCGGGCGGGTGCGCCCGGACCAGAAGCGGGCCATGGTGCACGCCCTGCAGTCGCGGGGACACACCGTGGCGATGACCGGCGACGGCGTCAACGACGTGCTGGCGCTCAAAGACGCCGATATCGGGGTGGCGATGGGCGCGGGCAGCTCGGCGGCGCGGGCGGTCGCGCAGATCGTGTTACTGGACAACAAGTTCGCCACCTTGCCCTATGTCGTCGGCGAGGGCCGCCGGGTGATCGGCAACATTGAGCGGGTCTCGAATCTGTTCCTGACCAAGACGGTGTACTCGGTGCTGCTGGCGCTGCTGGTGGGGATCGCCGGGCTGGGCTCCAAATGGTTTGGGGCCGACCCGCTGCTGTATCCGTTCCAGCCGATCCACGTCACCATCGCCGCCTGGTTCACCATCGGCATCCCGTCGTTCATCTTGTCACTGGCGCCCAACAACGAGCGCGCGCATTCCGGCTTCGTGCGGCGGGTGATGACCGCCGCACTGCCGTCCGGGCTGGTGGTCGGGATCGCCACCTTCGTCTCGTATCTGGTGGCCTATCAGGGCCGCGAGGCCACCGCCGCCCAGCAGCTGCAGGCGTCGACGGCGGCGTTGATCACCTTGTTGGTGTCGGCGGTCTGGGTGCTGGCCGTGGCGGCGCGGCCGTATGAGTGGTGGCGGGTGCTGCTGGTGGTGGTGTCGGCGCTGGCCTATGTGGTGATCTTCTCCATCCCGCTGGCGCGGGAAAAGTTCCTGCTCGACCCGTCGAACCTGGCGGTGACGGCGACCGCGCTGGGCATCGGCGCGCTCGGCGCCGCCGCGATCGAGGTGCTGTGGTGGATCGAGGGGGCGGTTCTGGGCGAAACCCGACAGATGTGGCGCAGGTAGGATCTGCTGACGCAGGAGTATGGGCTCCGCACCGAAAGGATTGAATGATGGGATTCCTGGACAAGGTGAAAGGCCTGTTGTCGCAGAACGCCGATAAGGTCGGCCAGGCCATCGACAAGGCCGGCGACATCGTCGACGACAAGACGCAGGGCAAATACAAGGACACCGTCGACAAGGTGCAGGATGCGGCCAAGAAGGCCGTCAACAAGACCGACCCGAAAGACCCGCAGAACTAACCTATGGCGAAACTCTCCGGATCCATCGATGTCCCGCTGCCGCCGCACGAGGCCTGGGCGTATGCGTCGGACCTGTCGCGCTACAAGGACTGGCTGACGATCCACCGGGTGTGGCGCAGCACACTGCCCGACACCCTGGAAAAGGGCACCGTCATTGAGTCGATCGTCGAGGTCAAGGGCATGCTCAACCGGATCAAGTGGACGATCGTGCACTACAAGCCGCCGGAAGCCATGACGCTCAACGGCGACGGCAAGGGCGGGGTGAAGGTCAAGCTGATGGCCAAGGTCAAGCCCAAGGACGACGGCTCGGTGGTCAGCTTCGACGTGCACCTGGGCGGCCCGGCGCTGTTCGGGCCGATCGGCATGCTGGTGGCCGCCGCGCTGAAGAGCGACATCAACGAATCGCTGCGCAAGTTCGTCTCGGTGTTCGCCCCCGCGGCCTGAGGCCGCTTTCTTCCTGTCGACATTGAAACCACGCAGGTCCGCACTCGCGATTTCTCTGCGTGAGTTCAATTTCGCGGCAGGTTGCCGGACTGACCGCCGCCCGCCGAGTGTGTAGGTTGTGGTCGATATACCGCCAATAGCCTACCCACTCGGCGTTGAGGAGCCCGATGAGCGACACCGGCCCGGCGGAAACGCGGTTCCCGTACCAGGATGCGGCGCTGTCGATTGAGCAGCGCACCGAGGACCTGCTGTCGCGGCTGACGCTCGACGCCAAGGTCGCGTTGATGTTCCACACCATGGCCGTGCTCGGTGACGTCGGCCAGCTCGGCCCGACGCTGCCCATCCCGGCGCTGTCGACCCTGCTGGGCAAGGGCTTGACCCACTTCAACGTGATCGGGGCGGCCGCCGACGGGCGAGAATTCGCCCAGTGGTGCAACGGTGTCCAGCGCATGGCGCTGCAGCGCGCACCCCACCCGATCCCGGTGACCCTGTCCACCGACCCGCGCCACCACTTCACCGACAACCCGGTGGCGCAGATGGTGGCCGGCGCGTTCTCGCAGTGGCCAGAAACGCTGGGGCTGGCGGCGATCGGCTCGCCGGAGCGGGTGCGCCAGTTCGCCGACATCGTCCGGCAGGAGTATCTGGCGGTGGGACTCCGGGTGGCGCTGCACCCGCAGATCGACGTGACCACCGAACCGCGCTGGTCGCGCATCAGCAGCACCTTCGGCGAAGACGCCGACCTCACCTCCCGGCTGGCCGTGGGCTATCTGCGCGGGCTGCAGGGCGAGGCGCTGGGCGCCGATTCGGTGGCGGCGATGATCAAACACTTCCCCGGCGGGGGACCCCAAAAAGACGGCCTCGACCCGCATTTCCCGTGGGGACGCGAACAGGTTTACCCGGGTGACAACGCCGACTACCATCTGCGGCCGTTTCGGGCCGCGTTGGCCGCCGGCGCCGCCGAGGTGATGCCGTACTACGGCATGCCGGTCGGAACCGCCTGGGACGAGGTGGGTTTCGGCTTCAACAAGTCGGTGATCACCGGGCTGCTGCGCGACCAACTGGGGTTCGACGGAGTGGTGTGCACGGACTGGGGGCTGATCACCGACCGCGCCGAGCTCGGTGACCTCAGCAGCGCGCGGGCGTGGGGTGTCGAACACCTCAGCCGCGAAGAACGGGTGCTGCGGGCCATCGACGCCGGGGTGGACCAGTTCGGCGGCGAAGAATGCACCGAGATCCTGGCCGGCCTGGTGCGGGCCGGTCGCATCACCGAGGCCCGCATCGACCAGTCGGCGCGGCGACTGCTGCGGATGAAGTTCACCCTCGGGCTGTTCGACCGGCCGTTTGTCGACGAAGACCACGCGGCGCTCACCGTCGGCCGGCCCGACTTCGCCGCGGCCGGGCTCCAAGCCCAACAGGATGCCCTGACGCTGCTGACCAACACCGCCGTGGACGGAAAACCGGTGCTGCCGTTGACCCGCGGCATCAAGGTTTATGCGCCCGGGCTCGCCGGGGAGGCGCTGGCCGACTACGCCACCCCGGTCGACACCGCCGCGGCGGCCGACGTGGCGGTGCTGCGGCTCAAAGCGCCGTACGAACCCGCCGACGGCGGCATCGCGCAGTTCTTTCACCATGGCTCACTGGAGTTCGGTGCGGCCGATGTGCAGCGGGTGCTCGAGGTGTGCGCCACGGTGCCGACTGTCCTCGACATCACCCTGGACCGGCCCGCCGTGCTGACCCCGCTGGTGCCGGCGGCGGCGATCGTCGCCAACTTCGGGGTCAGCGAAACCGCGTTGCTCAACGTCCTTTTCGGGGCGTCGGGTCCGCAGGGCGCGTTGCCGTTCGACCTGCCGTCGTCGGACGCCGCGGTCGCCGCCAGCCGCACCGACGTCGCGTTCGACACCGCTGACCCGCTGTTTCGGTTCGGGCACGGCCTGCGCTACCGAGGAATTCAGGCCGGGACATAAATCGGTTGTGCGTGACGCCGCACCGCCGCTAGCGTGGTCGGCGTTGTTGTCCGAGGAGGTTTGATGACAGGCATCGCCGGTTGCGCGCCGTTGTCCGCGCGCTGATCGCCGACGCATCGCCCTAGCACACTCCTAGTTCGGTCCCGGCCATCAGCGCATCCGCTGAACCCTCCGGAGACCCCATGGCCAATCCCGTCACGCCCGTCGTCACCCTGACCGACGTCGGTTACCGCTGGCCCGACGGCGGCACCGCGCTGTCCGGGATCAGCGGCACCTTCGGCGCCGGTCGCACCGGCCTGATCGGGGCCAACGGCGCCGGTAAATCCACCCTGCTGCGGCTTCTCGCCGGCCAGTTGGCACCCACCAGCGGCCACCTCGTCACCTCCGGGGAGGTTGCCTACCTGCCGCAGACCCTCACCCTCGACGTCGACGCGCCGGTCGCCGACCTGCTCGGCATCGGCGAACGGCTCGCCGCGCTGCGTGCCATCGAAAACGGCGACGCCACCGACCGGCACTTCGACGTGCTGGGTGAGCACTGGGATATCGAGGCCCGAGCCGACGCGGCGTTGCGGGAGATCGGGTTTGGCGTCGCCTCCCTGGACCGGCGGGTCGGTGAGTTGTCCGGCGGGGAGGCGATGCTGGTGGCGCTGACCG
This sequence comes from Mycobacterium talmoniae, assembly GCF_001854525.1. Taxonomy (NCBI): domain Bacteria; kingdom Bacillati; phylum Actinomycetota; class Actinomycetes; order Mycobacteriales; family Mycobacteriaceae; genus Mycobacterium; species Mycobacterium talmoniae. The sequence continues at coordinate 2,846 of NZ_MLQM01000143.1, read as the reverse complement.
GGGTGTGGCTGCAGCGCGCGGCGATCACCCTGCTCGACGAGCCGACCAACAACCTGGACCGGGACGCTCGCGCCACGCTGACCCGGCTGGTCGGGTCCTGGCCGGGCGCACTGATCGTGGTCAGCCACGACACCGCACTGCTGGAGGCGATGGACCAGACCGCCGAGCTGCACGAGGGCCGGCTGACCGTGGTCGCGGGCCCCTACAGCGCGTGGCAAGCACACCTGGACCGAGAGCAGGCGGCCGCCGCGCAGACCGCCCGCGCCGCCGAGCAGGCGGTCAAGGTCGAGAAACGTCAGCGCCTGGACGCCGAGACCAAGCTGGCCCGGCGCCGCCGGGCCGGGCGGATCGCCGCGCAGAACAAGCGCGCCGCAAAAATTGTGATGAACCAAAACGCCAGCAACGCCCAGGTTTCGGCGGGCAAGGTGCGCGCGAACCTGGACGAGCGGGTGCGTGCCGCCCAGGCCGAGCTGGAGGCCGCCTCGGCCCGGGTCCGCACCGACGACCACATCCGGGTCGAGCTGCCCGACCCGCAGGTCCCGGCCAGCCGGCGGCTCGCCGAGCTGCCCGGAGCGCGGGGGCCGATCGTCGTGCAGGGGCCGGAGCGGATCGCGGTCACCGGCCCCAACGGGGTCGGCAAAACCTCGCTGCTCACCGCGCTGCAGGCGGGCACCGCCGGGCGGCTGCTGACCGACCGGGTGGGCTACCTGCCGCAGCGGCTGGACGGGCTCGATGACGCGATGTCGGTACTCGACACCGTGCGGGCGGCCGCGCCCGCCGCGGCGCCGCAGGCGATCCGCGCCCAACTCGCCCGGTTCCTGCTGCGCGGTGATGCCGTGGGCCGTCCGGTCGGCACGCTGTCCGGCGGTGAACGATTCCGGGTGGCGTTGGCGCGGCTGCTGCTCGCCGATCCGCCGCCGCAGCTGTTGCTGCTCGATGAACCCACCAACAACCTCGACCGGTCCAGCGTGGACCAACTGGTCGACGCGCTGCGCAGCTACCGCGGGGCGTTCCTCGTGGTCAGCCACGACGAGGAGCTGCTGAGCCGGCTCGAGATATCCAAGACGCTGACCATGGCGCGCCGCGGTGAACTCACCGAGAACGGCTAACCTCGCAGCTATGACTCGCCTGCACGCCGGTTGGCTGGTTGCGCTGTTCGCCGCGATCCTGTCGGTGAGCACCTGGCTGCCGTGGCTGACCACCACCATGGGCGGCGGCGGCCACGCCAACGCGATCGGCGGCAGCGTGGGCGCCGTGACGCTGCCACCGCGATTCGGGGCAGGCCAGCTGATCGTGTTGCTGGCCTCCGCCCTGCTGGTGGCGGGCGCGATGATCGGGCGCGGGTTATCGGCGCGGCTGGCTTCGGTTACCGCCCTGGCCATTTCACTGCTGGTCGCGGCGCTGACCATCTGGTACTACCACCTCAACGTGGTGGCGCCGCTGAGCGCCGGCTACGGGCTGTACCTGGGTGCGGCCAGTGCGGTCGGCGCGTTTGTCTGCTCGATCTGGGCGTTGGCGTCGATCACGGTGCGCTAGCGGGGCCGGGCGGCCTCGTCGGCTCGTGGTCTGAACCAACGAGACCTGGCAGGCGCATCCGTCGACAAACACACCCACCTGTTGCGGCGTATTGCCCCGGCCGGTGAGGGGTAAACCTTGCGGGCGACATACCGTTCACGCCCTGTCATACAGACTAGAATCGCTGTATGACAATGATCAGTTTCCGCGCGGACGACGCGGACCTGGCCGAGGCCGAGCATTGGGCGCGGCGTCTGGGTATCGAGCGCTCCGAACTTCTTCGCGATGCGTTGCGACGACACTTGACGGAGCTTGCGGCCGCTCAGGAGGTGGAAGCGTACGCCCGGGAACCGCTGACGGCCGAGGAAAGTGCGTTCGCCCAGATCGCCGATTGGGGCCCGGCCGAGGATTGGGCTGACTGGGCCGATGCGACGCGGTGAACTGTGGTTCGCCGCGACTCCTGGCGGTGACCGGCCGGTGCTCATTCTCACGCGCGATCCCGTTGCCGAGAGGATCGGCGCTGTCGTGGTGGCGGCATTGACCCGCACCCGCCGCGGGCTGGCCTCCGAGTTGGAACTGACCACAGCCGAGGACGGGGTGCCAAGCGACTGCGTCGTGAACTTCGACAACATCCATACGCTGCCGCGCACGGCGTTCCGCCGGAGGATTATTCGGTTGTCCTCCACACGTATGTATCAGGCCTGCCGCGTACTCCGGGCGAGCACCGGGTGCTGACTGGCTGATTCCGTGACGTAGCGGCGGCATGACCCACCCAGGGTGAAGGTAGGCTCACGCTGGGCTGCCGAACGTGAAGCCAGCTTCACCCTAGGCGAACAAATCGCCTCAGCGTTGACACCATCACCTGGAAGTCAACTGACGCGGTCGCCCGCGCCGCGCACGGAGTCTAACCGTGAAAATTGCCTTTGACCAGGAACTATTAACTGTGCCCCCGGCAGGATTCGAACCTGCGACACCGGCTTTAGGAGAGCCGTGCTCTATCCCCTGAGCTACGAGGGCGGGGGACCTGTCGAGATAGGTGTTGAAAACTCTAGTGGATCGCCGCCGGCCGGCGGCGTGCGGTCGAACGGGCATGTCGACAGGTTTCTGGGGCGGTGCTGGTGATAGCTGTGCGCTTGCCGTGCCGTGTGAGGCGCATGAGGTTGGGCGGAGGGCAGACGGGTCCCTTGGGGGGTGTTCAGGCCGTGGCGGGTTGGTGTTGTCGTTGGTGGAGGTAGGCGGCGATTGCGTTGCGGCCCAGGGCGAAACCGATCATGACGCTGTGTTGTCGGGTGGCGGTGTGTGCGGTCATGCGTCCTCCGTAGAGGGTGCGG
>NZ_MLQM01000142.1:0-14328 GCF_001854525.1 Mycobacterium talmoniae | reverse complement strand
CCGCGCGCGCCGCCCCCCGGGGGGGGACGCTCCCGCCCCCCCCCGCCCCCCTGGCCCCCCCCCCGCCCCCCCCCCATGGCACGGGGCGCGCCGTCGGGCCCCAGCCCCGCCGTGACGGCGTCCTCGTCGACTCCCGACACCACGACCAGCGGTTCGACGCCGGCCTGGCGCAGCACCTTCAGCCGGCCCGTGGAGGCCGACCCGAGTACCAGTCGGGTCACCCGGCGCTACCGGCGCATGTGGGTGCGCTCCAGCAAGGTGACGCGCTGCCAGCTGAAGATCGAGTACCGCAACTTGTCGACCGGGTGCCCCCACAGGTTGCGGTCGACGGGCCCGGGCTCGGGGGCACCGCCGCCGGCGCTGCCGACCACGGCGATCAGCGCGGCCAGCTCCTCATCGCTGGGGTTGCCCTTGAGCACCTCGAGGTGCGGCTGGAGCGGTTCCTGCTGGTCACTCATTCCGTCGCTCACAAGTTCGCTCCGCTCACTCGACTCACAGGGGAATGTTCCCGTGCTTCTTGGGCGGCAACTGGACGATCTTGCGTTCCAGCAGCCGCAGCGCGTTGGCGACGTACCCGCGGGTGTGCGACGGCGGGATGACCGCGTCGACGTAGCCGCGTTCGGCGGCCACATACGGGTTCACCAGGGTGTCCTCGTACTCCTGCTGCAGCTGCAACCGCAGCGCGTCCACGTCCTCGCCGTTCTTGGCGGCGGCCGCCAGCTGCGACCGGTAGACGAAGCCCACCGCACCGGAGGCGCCCATCACCGCGATCTGCGCGGTCGGCCACGCCACGTTGACGTCGGCGCCCATCTCCTTGGAACCCATCACGCAGTAGGCGCCGCCGTAGGCCTTGCGGGTGATCACGGTGATCTTGGCGACGGTGGCCTCACCGTAGGCGTACAGCAGCTTGGCGCCGCGGCGGATGATGCCGTTGTACTCCTGGTCGGTCCCCGGCAGGAACCCGGGCACGTCGACCAGCATGACGATCGGAATGTTGAAGCAGTCGCAGGTCCGCACGAAGCGGGCGGCCTTCTCCGAGGCGTTGATGTCCAGGCAGCCGGCGAACTGGGTGGGCTGGTTGGCCACGATGCCGACCGGGCGGCCCTCGATGCGGCCGAACCCGACCACGATGTTGCCGGCGTAGCCGGACTGCACCTCGAGGAACTCGTCGTCGTCGAGGATGCGGGTGATCACCTCGTGCATGTCGTACGGCTGGTTCGGCGAGTCCGGGATCAGCGTGTCGAGCTCGAGGTCCTCGTCGGTCAGGTTGTCCTCGATCGGGCCCTCGGCGACCGGCGCGGCGTAGCGCGGCGGGTCGGCGTAGTTGTTGGGCGGCAGGTAGCTGAGCAGGTCACGCACCCAGTCGAAGGCGTCCTGCTCGCCGGAGGCGACGTAGTGCAGGGTGCCCGACTTGGCCATGTGGGTGTGGGCGCCGCCCAGCTCCTCCATGGTGACGTCCTCGCCGGTGACGGTCTTGATGACGTCGGGCCCGGTGATGAACATCTGGCTGGTCTGGTCGACCATGACGACGAAGTCGGTGAGCGCGGGGGAGTAGACGTGGCCGCCGGCGGCCGCGCCCATGATCAGCGAGATCTGCGGGATCACGCCCGAGGCGATGATGTTGTTGTGGAAGATCTGGCTGTACAGGCCCAGCGACACCACACCCTCCTGGATGCGGGCCCCCGCGCCGTCGTTGATGCCGATCAGCGGCCGGCCGGTCTTGATGGCCAGCTCCTGCACCTTGACGATCTTCTCGCCGTACACCTCGCCGAGGCTGCCGCCGAAAACCGTGGCGTCCTGGCTGAAGATGCACACCTCGCGGCCGTCGATGGTGCCGTACCCGGTGACCACACCGTCGCCGAGGGGACGTTTGTCGCCCATCCCGAAGTTGGTGCTGCGGTGCTTGGCCAGCGCGTCGAGTTCCACGAACGAGCCCTCGTCGAGCAGCGCGTAGATACGTTCCCGGGCGGTCAGCTTGCCCTTGGCGTGCACCTTCTCCACCGCGGCCTCGCCGACCGGGTGCAGGGTCTCCTCAGTGCGTCGCCGCAGGTCGGCCAACTTGCCCGCGGTCGTGTGGATGTCGATGGTGTGCTCGGCGGCGGGCTCGGCTGAATGTGCGGATGGCTCGGTAACGCTCGTCATGGGTGTCGAGCTTAGCGGCTCTTACCGAATTGCCAAGAATGCGGTGGGGCCTAGGTGCGGCGCGGGTTTGCGGCACTACCGGTCGCGGGTACGCGGCAGCTATGAGCCTTCGCGAATACCGGCAAAAACGACCGGCCGGGCGCAGCCCCGAGCCGCGCGGTCGGCCGGTAGCTAGCCGGGGTCGGCGCGCACCCCGGTTCGTGATCCAGCACCACGCCGCGCGCAGCGACCACTACGACTTCCGGCTCGAGATCGACGGTGTGCTGGTGTCCTGGGCGGCGCCCAAGGGGCCGTCGGTGAACCCGAAAGACAAGCGGATGGCCCGCCGCACCGAGGATCACCCGCTGGAGTACCAGGACTTTGAAGGCGTCATCCCGCAGGGCGAGTACGGCGCCGGGCCGGTCATCGTCTGGGATCACGGCAGCTACAGCAACGACAGCTCGCACGAGATGGCCGACGCCCTGGCGCGCGGGCATCTGTCCTTCCAGCTAGACGGCGAGAAGCTGCGCGGCGGTTTCGCGCTCACCCGCATCCGGCAGGGCCGCGACGAGACCTGGCTGCTGGTGAAAAAGGCCGACGCCGACGCCGATGCCCGGCGCCGCCCGCTGCGCACCCAGCCGGAGTCGGTGCTGTCCGGTCGCACCCTGGATGAGCTGCGATGAGTATCAAGGTCGAGGTCACCCACCCGGATCGGGTGCTGTTCCCCACGGACGGCATCACCAAGGGCGACCTGGTCGACTACTACGCCGAGGTGGCGCCGGTGATGCTGCCGCACCTGAAGGGCCGCCCGCTGACGCTGACCCGGTTTCCCGGCGGCATCGACGAGGAGGGCTTCGTCCAGCAGAACTTCGCCGCGTCGCTGCCGGACTGGATGAAGCGGGCCGATGTCGCCAAGAAGGGCAAAAAGGGCGCGACCGTGGTGCACCCGGTCGCGCAGCGCCGCGAGGCGCTGGTGTGGGCGGCCAACCAGGACTGCATCACCCCGCACATGTGGTTATCGCGGCAGCCGCGGCTGCACAACCCCGATCGGCTGGTGTTCGACCTGGACCCCTCCGACGGCGAGTTCGCGGTGCTGCGGGCGACGGCCCGCGCCGTGGCCGACATCCTCGACGACCTGGGCCTGGCGACGTACGTGCAGACCACGGGTTCGCGGGGGCTGCACGTGGTGACCCCCCTGCGCGGCCACACCGACTTCGACACCGTCCGGCAGTTCGCCCGCGACGTCGCCGAGCTCGTCGTCGCCGACGACCCGGGGCGCCGCACCCTGGAAGTCCGCAAGGACAAGCGCGCCGACCGGGTGTACCTGGATGTGCTGCGCAACGCCTACGGGCAGACGGCGGTGGCGCCCTACGCGGTGCGCGCCCGTCCCGGCGCGCCGGTGGCCACCCCGCTGGACTGGGAGGAGCTGAGTGCCCGCGGCATGCGGGCCGACCGGTTCACGCTGCGCGACGTGCCCAAGCGGATGTCCGAGCGCGGCGATCCCTGGGCCGACCTGCGCCGGCATGCGCGTTCGCTGACCCGCGCCCGCCAACGCCTGGCCAAACTGCGCGGTTAGGCCGCGGCGGCGCCCGCGTCGGTGACCTCCTTGACGAAATCGCCGATGTAGCGGATCGCGCGCCGCCCTTCGGGCAGCACGTCGGCGGCCAACGGAAAGTCGTGAATCTGCCCGTCCCACAGGTGCAGGTCGCAGCGCACGCCGGCCCGGTCCAGGCGCTGCGCCATCAGCTCGGCGTCGGGCAGCAGCAATTCGTCCGAGCTCGCGTGGATCATCACCGGCGGCAGCGCGGACAGGTCGGCGTCCACCGGGGAGGACACCTGCGGGTGGCTCAGGTAGCGGGCGAACACCGACAGCGCCCCACCGGGAAACATCGCACACCGGCGCGCGTTGCGGTGACCGAGCTTCGCGTCCGGGTCGGCGTCGGTCAGCGGCGACACCGTCGCCACCCCGGCCGGCGTGGCCAGGTTGCGGTCGATCGCGGCGAGCGTGGTCATGAACGCCAGGTAGCCGCCCGCGGAGTCGCCGGCGACGACGATCTGGTCGGGGTCGTAGCCGCGGCGCAGCAACCAGCGCAACCCGCTGAGGCCGTCGTCGATGGCATCGGCGATCCGGTGCGACGGCAACATCCGGTAGGCGACATTCAGGACGCCCGCATCGGCGGCCCGCGACAGCCGGGTCACCAGTGCGCGGTGGGTGTTGAGCCCACAGGTCAAAAACGCACCACCGTGCAGGTAGAGGATCGCGCGCGGCGAGGACCGCTTTGCCGGCCGGATCCATTCCGCGGTGCAGTCGTCGAGCCGCACCGGCTGGACCTTCGCTGAGGATCGGTACGGCAGCAGCCCGGCAAACCGGTCGACGGACTCGAACGGCCACCACAGATCCGGCTGCACCGCCCACGCGCGCACCGCGTTCTTCACGACGAACCGGCTGGCCAGCGCCACCGCAATCGACTGGGGGCTGTGCCGGTGATGCATCCAGCGCCTGATCACCGGGGTGCGGGCGATCATCTCGATCAACTCCTTATCGTTTGCTGACTGGATACCCGGCGGCCGCCGGCCGGGCACGTGCGTAATCTCACGTTTGCCCGGGCGCGAAATCGGCTACCCGTTTACTGAATTGCGTGCAGCGCGGCGCCCCGGCGGTAGCCTCCGCTGGTGGGTGTTGATGGCGTCCCGGAGCTGGGCCCCGAGGCCGCGGCCGCGCTGCGCATCGTGGCCCACTTCGACGAACTCGACGAGTCCGCGGCCGGCGCCGAGGTGGTGCTGCGGTCGGCCGCGTCGCTGGCCGACTGCGCGGTCGGCGCGCGGTGGGCGTCGGGCACGGTGATCCGCTGCGACGCCAACGGCCGGCTGGACAGCCCGACCGAATTGCCGCCGCTACACGGCGAACCCACGGTGTGGCTGGACCGCGGCGGTCCCGAGCAGGCGTTGGACCCGGTGCTGCTGGACCGGGTGCGCCGGACGCTACGGCGGGTGATGGCGCGGACCGGCACGGCCGCCGCGCTGCAGATCGGGGATCCCGCGCTGCTGGAAGTGGTGTTATCCGACAACCAATCACCGGCGGAACGGGCACGCGCGATCCGGCTGCTCGGTCTCGATGAGACCCGCGAGGTCCGGGTGCTGGCGGTGTCGGCCGGTTCGCCCGCCGAGGCGCTGCGCGTCGTCGTGCGCGAACTGGGTGACGAGCCGGTCCGCTCGGTCGCGATCGGCGCCGACACGGCGCTGCTGTGTTACAGCTCCGAGGATGCCCGGACCCTGTCGGATCGGCTGGACGCGGCGATCATCGCGGCGTTCCCGCCGCCGCTGCCCGTACACGTCGGCCGCGGTCCGTGGGTCGGGATCGGCGCCAGGACCACCGTCTTCGGGGCGGCGGCGTCCTGGCAGCAGGCCCAACGGGGACTGCGGTTCGCCTCGTCCACCCATTACGGGCGGCGGGCGGTCGCCTACGAACGCCTGAGCGTGCTGGAGTTGCTCGCCGACCTGCCATCAGAGCGGGTGCTGCGGCACCACGATGTGGCGCGGATCAACGCGATCGCGGCGAAGCCCGCCGGTGCGCACGACGTCGACACCACCGAGGCGTTCTGCGTACTCGGATCGCTGCGCCGCACCGCCGCCCAGCTGCACCTGCACCACAGCACGGTCGCGGCGCGCATCGCCCATGTGGAGGCGGCGATGGGCTGGGATCTGGCTGACCCGATCGATCGGTTCACGGCCACGCTGGTGCTCGTCGTGCGGCGCATCGCCCTCTCGTCGGCCGAGCTCACCGGCGCCGACCCGACAAATGTCGGCCGAAGTCGCTGAGCTAGCCGACGTATGGCGGATGACCGGGGTCGCCGTGGCAGTGATGATGATCACCGAACCGCCGAGACAAGGAGTTTTCAACCGTGGCCGTGATCGACCCCAGCCGGACCTGGGCACCCTTGGAGAAACGGTTGGCCGTGACCACCGACCAGCGCCATCGGGCCGCGCTGGAAGTGGTGATCGAGCACATGAAGGGCGAAGCCGCGCCGGACCTCGACCGGGTGATGGGGACGCTGAGCGCCGCGCCGGATTACCACTTCTGGATGGGCGGTGCCGATGTCGGCCCGAAGACCACCGACGGCGTGCGCACCTACTACATGAACTTCATGGCGACCCACACCAACGTGTTGGAGTTCGCGATCGACCGCCTGGTGGTCGACGACGACTGCGTGGTCACCGAAGGGGACATGAAGCAGCTGTACCCGGGCGCCCTGGCGACCGCCATCCTGGGAGTGGAAGTCGAGGATCCTGACGCCGACTACCTGGTGGTGTACCGGCAGGTGCTGCTGTGGCCGATCGATGCCAGCGGCAAGATCGTCGGTGAGGATTCCTACTTCGCCGGCGTGCGCAGCGTGACCCCCGTGGCCCGGGAGGACCTCCCGCAGCAGTACCTCGATCTCGTTCACGCGCCGGCCTGAATGCGTACCGACATCGCGACGATGCTGCTCGACCGGCTCGGCGACGCGCACCTCGGGCTGCGCACCCGGGACCGGGACTGGACCTGGGACGAGGTGGTCCGCGAATCCGCCGCCCGCGGCGCGCTGGCGTCGGCGCTGCGCCGCGACGGCCCGATTCACATCGGGGTGCTGCTGGACAACGTGCCCGACTTCGTGTTCTGGCTGGGCGGCGCGGCCCTGGCCGGTGCGACGGTGGTGGGCATCAATCCCACCCGGGGTGCGGCCGAGCTGGCGGCCGAGATCGCCCACGCCGACTGCCAATTGATCGTCACCGACACCGGCGGGATGCAGCGGCTGGCTGCCCTGGACGTTCCGCTGGGCCCGGACCGGTTCCTGGTCGTCGACGACCCCGACTACCAGCGGCGTGTTGACGCTCACCGCGGCGAACCCGCCGTCGCCCCCGGAGTCGGGGAGCGGTCGCTGCTGTTGTTGCTGTTCACCTCCGGAACCACCGGCGCATCCAAGGCGGTCAAGTGCAGCCAGGGCCGGTTGGCCCGGATCGCCGAGATGGCCACCGCGAAGTTCGGCCACGTGCGTGACGACGTCGACTACTGCTGCATGCCGCTGTTTCACGGCAACGCGTTGATGGCGCTGTGGGCCCCGGCGCTGGCCAACGGCGCCACCGTGTGTCTGACGCCGACGTTTTCGGCGTCCCGGTTTCTGCCCGACGTGCGCTATTTCGGCGCGACGTTCTTCACCTACGTCGGCAAGGCGCTGGCGTATCTGATGGCCACCCCGGAACACCCCGACGACGCCGACAACACGCTGGTCCGCGGGTTCGGCACCGAGGCGTCCCCGGACGACCAGGCGGAGTTTCGTCGCCGGTTCGCCGCCGAACTGTACGAGGGCTACGGCTCCAGCGAGGGTGGTGGCGCGGTCGCCCACGACCCGGACGCGCCGCCCGGCGCGCTGGGCCGCCCCGCGCATCCCGGGGTGGCGGTGGTGGACCCGGACACGTTGACCGATTGCGTCGCCGCGGTTTTCGACGAGCACGGCCGGGTGCTGAATTCCGACGCCGCCGTCGGCGAGATCGTCGACAAGGCCGGGTCGCTGTCCTTCGAGGGCTACTACAAAAACGACGCCGCCGACGCCGAGCGGATCCGCCACGGCTGGTATTGGACCGGTGACCTCGGCTACCTGGATGCGGCCGGATTCCTGTACTTCGCCGGGCGCCGCGGCGACTGGATCCGGGTGGACGGCGAGAACACCTCGGCGCTGACCATCGAGCGGGTGCTGCGCCGCCATCCGGCGGTGATCACCGCCGCGGTGTACGCGGTGCCCGACCCCCGCTCGGGGGATCAGGTGATGGCCGCCGTCGAGGTCGCCGACCCCGACGGCTTCGACACCGCCGAGTTCGCCGACTACTTGGGCGGCCAACAAGACTTGGGCCGCAAGGGCATTCCGCGGTTCCTGCGACTGTCCAAGAGCCTGCCCGTCACCGGCTCTAACAAGGTGCTCAAACGCGAACTGCAGGCCCAGCGGTGGCACACCGACGAACCGGTGTATCGGTGGGCGGGGCGCGACGCACCGCTCTATCACCGGATGAGTGACGACGACAAACGGTCGCTGGACGCCGAGTTCACCCGGCACGGCCGGCAACGCTACCTGGTGGGAGAAACACCGTGATCCGTGAAATCGACAGTGGCGCACCGATGACCCGCTTCGCCCGGGGCTGGCACTGCCTGGGCTTAACCGAGGCGTTCCGCGACGGGCAGCCGCACGGCGTCGACGCGTTCGGCACCCGGCTGGTGGTGTTCGCCGACTCCGCCGGGGCGCTGCACGTGCTGGACGGCTACTGCCGGCATATGGGCGCCGACCTGTCTCGCGGGTCGATTAAGGGCGACACCCTGGCGTGCGCGTTTCACGACTGGCGGTGGCAGGGCGCGACCGGGCGCTGCGTGCAGGTGCCCTACGCCAAGCGGGCACCGCGGCCTGCCCGCACCCGCCGCTGGCCGACCTGCGAGGTCAACGGTCAGCTGCTGGTGTGGCACGACCCGGAAGGCTCGGCGCCGCCGCCGGAACTGACCCCGCCGGCCATTGAGGGCATCGACGCCGGCGTGTGGTCGCCGTGGCAGTGGAACTCGGTGCGCATCGACGGCGCGCATTGCCGCGAAATCGTGGACAACAACGTCGACATGGCGCACTTCTTCTACATCCACCACGCCTACCCGACCTACTTCAAAAACGTGATCGAGGGCCACACCGCCAGCCAGTTCATGGAATCGCGGCCGCGCCCCGACGGTGCCGGCTACGACAAGCTGTGGGAGGGCACCTATCTGCGGTCGGAGGCCACCTACTTCGGGCCGGCCTACATGATCAACTGGCTGCACAACGACCTGGGACCGGATTTCACCGTGGAGATCGCGCTGATCAACTGCCACTACCCGGTCACGCACAACTCGTTCGTGCTGCAGTGGGGCGTCGCGGTGCAGAACATGCCCGGGCTGCCGCCGGACAAGGCCGCCAAACTCGCCGCGGCGATGAGCCGGTCCTTCGGGGACGGGTTCCTCGAAGACGTCGAGATCTGGAAACACAAGACCCGCATCGACAACCCGCTGCTGACCGAGGAAGACGGCCCGGTTTACCAGCATCGCCGCTGGTATCAGCAGTTCTACGTCGACCTCGCCGACGTCACCGCCGACATGACCGACCGGTTCGAGGTGGAGGTCGACACCACCCACGCGTTCGGGGTGTGGGAGCGCGAGGTCGCCGCGAACCTGGCGGGGCGCCCGTAGGGGCCGGCACCCATCGGGCCCGCCTGTCACACGCGTCACGGCCGGCCCGCCGGTCATACGCGTCACGGCCGGCCCGCCGGTCGCACGCGTCACGGCCACGGCCCCATATGGCGATGCGTCCGCGTCTCAGCGACAAAACGGTGTTCGCCCGTCGTTGATTCTGCGTTCAGGGCGCAAGCCACTCGACCTTCTGCGCCATAGGCGCAGCGTCAACGTGGCCCTCGCGTCGACACCGGAGCGATCAACGCCATTACCGGCGTCGGTGTTGTCGCTCAGACGCGGACGCACGCACATATGTACCTCCGCCGTGACCCGTGTGGCGGGTGGGATTGCCGACCTGGACGCGGCAACCTGTCCACGCCACCACCGGCATCAGTAGGCTGGCTGGACATGGACGCCCACCCCCCGCTCGACACCGCCGCGCTGCGCGAACAGCTGGTCGGGCCGTGGCGCCGGCTCGACGTGGTCGAGGAAACCGGATCCACCAACGCCGACCTGCTGGCCCGGGCCGCCGCCGGCGAGGACATCGACGGGGCGGTGCTGCTGGCCGAACACCAGACCTCCGGCCGGGGCCGGCACGATCGGCAGTGGTCGACCCCGCCGCGCAGCCAGGTGGCGCTGTCGGTCGGGGTGGGCGCGGCCGCGGTCCCGACCACCGGATGGGGCTGGCTGACACTGGCCACCGGGGTCGCGGTGGCCGACGCGCTGGGCCAGGTCGCCGGGATCGACGCCGGCCTGAAATGGCCCAACGACGTCGTCGTCGGGGACGGCAAACTGGCCGGGATTCTCGCCGAGGTGGCCGCGCCCAACCCGGTGATCGTGATCGGCCTGGGCCTCAACGCGACGATGACCGCCGCCGAGGCGCCCGAGCACACCGCGGCCACGTCGCTGACCATGCTGGGGGTGGCCGCCGACCGCACGGCGCTGGCCGCGGCGGTGCTGCGACAGCTGGCCGCGCGGATCGACGCGTGGCGCAGCGCCGGCGGCGCCGACGAAGCGCTGCGGGCCGACTACCGGCGCTACAGCGCCACCCTGGGCACCCGGGTACGGGCCAGCATGCCCGGCGACCGGCAGATCGAGGGCATCGCCGAGGCGATCGACGAGCTGGGACGACTGCGCATCGACACCGGAGCGGGCGTGGAGACGGTGTCGGCCGGGGACGTCACGCATCTGCGTCCCGGCGTTTAAGGTGCAGCCGTGGGCTATCCGGAGAACGTCCTGGCCAACGATGAGCAGGTGGTGCTGCACCGGCATCCGCACTGGAAGCGCCTGATCGGGGCGGTGCTGGTGCTGCTGCTGGCCAGCGCGCTGGCGGCGTTCGCCGCCGGGTTCGTCAGCACCCGGGCCTGGGACCCCACCGCCAAAAACGTCATCTTCGCGGTGATCGGCGTGATCTGGGTGGTGGTGGTCGGCTGGCTGTCGGCCGGGCCGTTTCTGGGCTGGCTCACCACCCATTTCGTGATCACCGACCGGCGGGTGATGTATCGGCACGGGGTGTTGACCCGCAGCGGCATCGACATCCCGCTGGCTCGGATCAACAGCGTGGAGTTCACCCACCGCCTGATCGACCGGATGTTGCGCACCGGCACCCTGATCATCGAGTCAGCGGCGCAAGATCCGTTAGAGTTCCACGACATTCCGCGGGTGGAGCAGGTCCACGCGCTGCTGTATCACGAGGTCTTCGACACCCTGGGGTCCGAGGAATCGCCCAGCTGAGCGAGCCGGTTCCGGCGGGACCGCCAGCCCCGCAGCAGCGTGACCGAGCCGCCGTTTTCGAGGTTGTCGTGCAACACCTCGGCCATCCCGCCGGCGGTCAGCGACTCCAGCGCCTTATCCGGGTTGCGGCCGCACTCGTCGGGGAACACCCAGCGCCTAAACGCCCAGAACCTAAACGCCATCTGTAGCAGATTGCCGATGATGTAGGCCGAGATGAAGTCGGCGATGTTCTCCACCGTCAGCGATACCGTCGGAACCCGCAGCTGCAGCACGTAGCTGGAGAACCACAGCGGCGCCATGGACAGCAGCACGCCGACCCCGCTGAACGCGAAGAACAACAGCGCCTCGTGATGACGCTCCCGGCCACCGCGGTCCTTGAAACTCCACTCCCGGTTCAGGATGTAGGACGCGATCACCGCGACAATGCCGGAGATGACTTTCGCGGTAACCGGCTTGGGCTCGAGGATCGTCAGCTTCAGCGTGTAGAACAGCGCCGAGTCGATGACGAAGGTGGTCCCGCCGACGATGGCGAACTTGATCAGCTCATGATGACGCTCGGCCAGTGGGCGGATCGGCCCTGGCAGGCGTGAAATCGTGGCGTCGGTGAATGACACAACACGCCATCCTACGTACTTCGGCCTACCCGTGCGTAACAACGGTGGCACCGCCGTCAAATAGCCGTGGCCGGCTGCGGTCGCCCGCCATGACACCATGTTTGTCGTGTCGCGTCCCCCCACCGTTCCGCCCTTGGTCGCCATGATCGGCGGCGGTCAGCTCGCCCGGATGACCCATCAGGCCGCGATCGCCCTGGGTCAGACCCTGCGGGTGCTGGCCGTCGACGCCGACGACCCCGCCGCCCAGGTCACCCCCGATGTGGTGATCGGCTCCCACACCGACCTAGACGACCTGCGCCGCGCCGCCGACGGGGCGCACGCGTTGACCTTCGACCACGAGCACGTCCCCACCGAGCTGCTGGACAAGCTGGTCGCCGAGGGCGTCAACGTCGCGCCGCCGCCGCAGGCGCTGGTGCACGCCCAGGACAAACTCGTCATGCGCCGCCGGCTGGAGGCGCTCGGCGCGCCGGTGCCGCGCTACGCCGGAATCGAGCGCCTCGACGACCTGGACGCGGTGGACGCCCTCGTCGCCCAGGTCGGCGGCCCGGTGGTGGTCAAGGCCGCCCGCGGCGGATACGACGGTCGCGGGGTGGCGATGGCCGACGACGCGGCCGCCGCCCGCGCGGCCGCCGAACGCTACCTGTCTTCGGGGGTGGCCGCGGTGGTCGAGGAGCGGGTCGCGATGCGCCGCGAACTGGCGGCGCTGGTGGCGCGGTCGCCGTTCGGTCAGGGCGCGGCGTGGCCGGTGGTGGAGACAGTGCAACAAGACGGGATCTGCGTGGTGGTGATCGCCCCGGCGCCGGACCTGCCCGAGCCGCGCGCCGCGCAGGCGCAGCAGCTGGCGCTGCGGCTGGCCGACGAACTCGGCGTGGTCGGCGTGCTGGCCGTCGAACTGTTCGAAACCACCGACGGCGAACTGCTGGTCAACGAGCTGGCGATGCGGCCGCACAACTCCGGGCACTGGACCATGGACGGCGCGGTCACCAGCCAGTTCGAGCAGCACCTGCGGGCGGTGCTGGACTACCCGCTCGGCGACACCGACGCCACCGTGCCGCTGACGGTGATGGCCAACGTGCTGGGCGCCCCGCAGACCCCGACGATGACCATCGACGAGCGGCTGCACCACCTGTTCGCCCGGCTGCCCGACGCGCGGGTCCACCTGTACGGCAAGGGCGAGCGTCCGGGCCGCAAGATCGGCCACATCAACCTGCTCGGTACCAGCCCGGAGGAGTGCGTGAA
This sequence comes from Mycobacterium talmoniae, assembly GCF_001854525.1. NCBI lineage: Bacteria > Bacillati > Actinomycetota > Actinomycetes > Mycobacteriales > Mycobacteriaceae > Mycobacterium > Mycobacterium talmoniae. Next base: position 1,407 of record NZ_MLQM01000142.1, on the reverse strand, counting down.
CCTGCGCGAACGGGCCGAACTGGCGGCACACTGGTTATCGCACGCAGAGTGGACCGACGGATGGGACCCGCATCAATGACCCCCGCGCCGGCGACGATGCAGTGGGGGCACCCCCAGGCGCGCAGCGCCGAGGGGGCCGAAGCGATGAGGAGGAGCGGCGCATGACCCCGCAGCCGCGCGTCGGCGTGATCATGGGCAGCGACAGCGACTGGTCGGTGATGGAAGACGCCGCGGTCGCGCTGGCCGAATTCGACGTGCCGTTCGAGGTCGGGGTGGTCTCGGCGCACCGCACCCCGCAACGGATGTTCGACTATGCGCGCGGGGCGGCCGACCGCGGCATCGAGGTGATCATCGCCGGCGCCGGCGGCGCCGCGCACCTGCCCGGCATGGTCGCCTCGGCCACGCCGCTGCCGGTGATCGGGGTGCCGGTACCGTTGGCGCGGCTGGACGGGCTGGATTCGCTGCTGTCCATCGTGCAGATGCCGGCCGGGGTTCCGGTGGCCACCGTGTCCATCGGCGGGGCCCGCAACGCGGGCCTGCTGGCGGTGCGCATCCTCGGCTCCTCGGACGCGGCGCTGCGCGCCCGGATGACGGCGTTCCAGGATCAGCTGGCCGACACCGTGCTGGCTAAGGACGCGGCACTGCAGGGTAAAGTTACCGGCGAGTAGCTTAAGGAGGGCAAGATGTCTGGGTGGGGTGGGAATCCGTCGTTTGATGTGTTCCGGTTGCCGGAGGAGCACGATGAGCTTCGGGCGGCGATTCGGGCGTTGGCGGAGAAGGAGATCGCGCCGTATGCCAAGGATGTTGATGAGCGGGCCCGGTTTCCCGAGGAGGCGTTGGCGGCGTTGAACGCGTCGGGGTTTAATGCGGTGCATGTGCCCGAGGAGTACGGGGGGCAGGGCGCGGATTCGGTGGCCGCGTGCATTGTGATCGAGGAAGTGGCGCGGGTGGACGCGTCGGCGTCGTTGATTCCGGCGGTCAACAAGTTGGGCACGATGGGCCTGATTTTGAGCGGGTCGCAGGAGCTTAAGGCGCAGGTGTTGCCGTCGTTGGCGTCGGGGGAGGCGATGGCCTCTTATGCGCTCTCGGAGCGGGAGGCCGGTAGCGATGCGGCGGCGATGCGCACCCGCGCGAAGGCCGATGGGGATGACTGGATTCTGAACGGGTCCAAGTGCTGGATCACCAATGGCGGTAAGTCGACGTGGTACACGGTGATGGCGGTGACCGACCCGGATCTGGATGCCAACGGGATCTCGGCGTTCATGGTGCACCGCGACGACGAGGGCTTCTCGGTGGGGCCTAAGGAGCACAAGCTGGGGATCAAGGGGTCGCCGACCACCGAGTTGTATTTCGAGAACTGCCGCATTCCGGGGGATCGGATGATTGGGGAGCCGGGCAGCGGGTTTA
>NZ_MLQM01000141.1:0-14528 GCF_001854525.1 Mycobacterium talmoniae | reverse complement strand
GCGCGGGTGCGGCGATCAAGGATGAGACGCTGCGCCACTTGGACCGCTACCTGGAGCAGTTCGAGGCGGCCGCGACGGCGGCGGGGGCCACCGTGCACTGGGCGCCGGACGCCGCCGCGGCCAACCGGATCGTCACCGAGCTGGCGATCGCGCACGGCGTCACCGAGATCGTCAAGGCCAAGTCGATGGCGACCGCGGAGATCGGGCTGGTGGAGGCGCTGGCGGCGGCCGGGATCGACGGCTACGAAACCGACCTCGCCGAGCTCATCGTGCAGCTGTCCGCCGACCTGCCGTCGCACATCGTGGTGCCGGCCATTCACCGCAACCGCGCGGAGATCCAGGAGATCTTCGCCCGCAACATGGGCCACTTCGGGAAACCGGCGCCGCCGGGGCTCGGGGACGACCCGGCCGAGCTGGCCGCCGCGGCCCGCGCGCACCTGCGGGAGAAATTCCTGGCCACCTCGCTGGCCGTCACCGGCGCGAACTTCGCGGTCGCCGAGACCGGGTCGCTGCTGCTGGTGGAATCCGAGGGCAACGGGCGGATGTGTGTGACCATGCCGCACATCCTGATCAGCGTGGTCGGCATCGAGAAGGTCATCCCGACCTGGCGCGACGTCGAGGTGTACCTGCAGCTGCTGGCCCGGTCGGCCACCGGGGAACGGATGAACCCGTACACCTCGGTGTGGACCGGGGTGCACGACGGCGACGGCCCGCAGGAGGTGCACATCGTGCTGCTGGATAACCACCGCACCGACGTGCTGGCCGACGAGGTGGGACGCGACGCGCTGCGCTGCATCCGCTGCGCGGCCTGCCTGAACGTGTGCCCGGTGTACGAGCGGGCCGGCGGGCACGCCTACGGCTCGGTGTATCCCGGGCCGATCGGCGCGATCCTGTCCCCGCAGCTGCGCGGGTTGACCGATCCGGTGGACCGGGAGCTGCCGTACGCGTCGACGCTGTGCGGCGCCTGCGGCGACGCCTGCCCGGTGGAAATCCCCATCCCGGCGATCCTGGAGCATCTGCGCGCCAAGGTCGTTGACACCGAACGCAGCCTGCCGCCGTCGCCGGAACGCGCGGCGATGAAGGCCGCCGCCGCGGTGTTCGGCCACCCGCTGGCGTTCCGCGCCGCCGAGCGCGCTGCCGCGTTGTCCCGCAAGGCGTTCCGCAACGAGCGGGGCATCACCGCGGTACCCGGGTTCGCCGGCTGGTTCGGCGCGCGCGATCTCCCCGACCCGCCGGCCGAAAGCTTCCGCGCCTGGTGGGCCCGCACCGACGGCGGCACCCGATGAGCGATCGCGATCTGGTGCTGCAGCGGGTGCGCCAGGCGTTGGCCGGCACCGATCCCGCCCCCGCCCCGGTGGACCGCGGCTACCAGCTGGCCACCGGCGACGCGGGCGACCCGGCGACCGTCGCGCTGCTGTGCGAGCGGCTGGCCGACTACGGGGTGCGGGTGCATCGGGTCGCCCCCGAGGGGGTCGCGGCGGCCGTGGCGGCGGCGCTGAGCGGGCTGCAGCGGGTGATCGTCCCCGTCGGCCTGGACGCGGAGTGGTTGCCGGACACCGGTTTCGAGTGGATCCCCGACGACCCGCCGTTGTCCACCGCGCGGATCGCCGCCGCCGACGGGGTGGTCAGCGCGGCCGCGGTCGCGGTGGCCGATTCCGGGACCGTGGTGCTCGACGGCGCGGCGGGGCAGGGCCGGCGGGTGCTGTCGCTGCTGCCCGACGCAATGGTGGTGGTGCTGCGCGCCGACCAGGTGGTGGCGTCGCTGCCGGCCGCGATCGCCCGCCTCGACGGCACCCGGCCGCTGACGTTCGTGTCCGGCCCGTCGGCGACCGTCGATATCGAGCTGGTGCGGATCACCGGGGTGCACGGGCCGCGCACCCTGGACGTGGTGGTCTACGAGCCGGGGGCGGCTGAGCCCAGGCGCTGAGCCCGCCACCGCGCGTCGGCGATGCCCAGCTCGGTGACCGGCGGGGAGCCGTGGATCCATTCGGCGGCAACCCGATACCAGTTGCCGCCGGCGCCGATGTGGCTGATCGCGCCGAACACCAGGAAGTCCAGCCGACGCGAGAACAGATGCTCGGGCGGCAGCCGCTCGTTGCGCATGGACTGGAACGACCGGGTGCCGGGATAGACGACGCCCAGCATCGCGGCGCTGACGTCGATGGGTTCGACCCGCACGTACTCGTCGACGAAGTTCCAGCCGGCCGCGTCCAGGGTGTACCGCAGACAGTCCTCGGCGCTGACCGTCGAGTGCGGCCGCAGCACCCCGGTCTGCTCCAGCAGCTCGCGCAGCCCCTCGCCGTCGGCGGCGATGCACAACTGCGCGGCGCGGCGCTCCACCTCGACGGCGTGCGGCGGCATCCGTTTGTACAACCCGAAATCCAGGAACGCGACCCGACCGTCGGGCAGGTAGAGGAAGTTGCCGGGGTGGGCGTCGCCGTTGAATTCGCCGTCCTGGAACAGCGAACCCAGATAGAACCGGTAGATGATCTCGCCGACCCGGTCCCGGTCCGCGGCGGGCAGCTCGGCCACCTGTTGGGCGCTTAGCCCGTCGACGTATTCGGTGGTCAGCACCGAGTCCGACGACAGCTCGGCGATCGGCGCCGGGACGTGGATGAACGGGTGGTCGGCGAAACGGTCGGCCAGCCGCGCCTGGTTGGCGAACTCGCGCCGGTAGTCCAATTCGTGGGACAGCTCCCCGGTGATCTCGTCCAGGAATTCCTGGGCGGCGATGGTGGGCACCCGGGACTTCCACATCCGCAGGAACAACGCCAGGTTCTTCAGGTCGGCGCGCACCGCGGCCCGCACCCCGGGGTATTGCACCTTGACCGCCACCGCCCGACCGTCGTGGGTGCGGGCCCGGTACACCTGCCCGATCGACGCCGCCGCGAACGCACGGGGCTCAAACGACGCGAATACCTGGTCCACCGGCCCCAATTCGGATTCGATGACCGGGCGCAGCGCCTCGAACGGCATCGCGTCGATGGTGCCCTGCAGGCGGGACAGCTGACGGCGGAAACTCTCCCGGGAGCGCTCGTCGACGATGCCCAGGTCGATGAAGGACAGCAGCTGCCCGATCTTCATCGCCGCCCCGCGCATCTCGCCGAGCACCGCCACGAAGTCGCGGGCCATCCGCTGGTCGGCCGCATCCAGCATCGCCGCGCGCCGCGTCTCCGACACCGCGATGGAGCCGGCCTTGATCACCACCCGGCGCAGCGTCTGCTTGGCGGCCAGCTTTCCCAGCGCGGCCCCGCGGCTCACCCGGGAGGTCGGCAGGTCCTCGGACATCGCGGCCCCTCCTCCCCGCCGGTGCTATATTTCGGTGCAGTGCTGACAACCCAGTCGGGCAATTCCGAACTCATCGTGGCATAGCATCGAGACGGGTATCAGAGGAGGTCATGGTGACCCTCGGTGCGGATCGCCGCGGCGAGACCGCCGCCGCACCGTCGCGCCGGGGCCGTGGCCGACCCCCCAGCCCCGGCCTGGAGGATCGCCGTCGCGCCCAGATCATCTCGGCCGCGGTGGCGGTGTTCACCCAACGCGGGTACGCGGACACCACGATGGCCGACATCGCGCGCCAGGCCGGCATCGGGCAGGGCACCCTGTACCGGTACGTGCCCAGCAAGCGGGAGCTGCTCGACTTGGTCTTCGACTATTCGGTGGAAGAGATCATCGGCGCCGCCGAACCGGCGCTGCGCCTCGAGGAGCCGCCCACCACCGAGGCCGAGGTGATCGCGCGGTTCGACGCCGCGGTGCACGCGATGACCGAACTAACCCGCCGGCGCCCGGAGTTGCTGTCGCTGGTGGCGGTCGAGGCGGCCGCGATGGATGAGGAACTGAAGCTGCGGATCCTCGGCTTGGAGTCCACCGTCGCGCGGATGACGGCCCGGCTGTGCGAGGACGCGCAGGAGGCCGGGGTGCTGCGGCGCGACGCCGATCCGCAGGTGTGCGGGCTGCTGGTGACGAAAATGCTGCTGCCGGTGGGGCTGCGGGAGGTGCTGGGACAGGTGGATGCGGCGACCCGCGCCCGGTACCGCGACGCCATCTTCGACTTTGTCCGGCACGCGCTGCTGGCCCGACCCGAGGGTCGGCGATGACTCCACCAGGTCAGGCCACCGACCGCCGCGCGCAGCTGGCCGAGGCCGCCTTCGAGGTGTTCACCAGCCGCGGCTACCGCAACACCGCCGTCGCCGACATCGTCGCCGCCGCCGGCGTCAGCCACGGCTCGTTCTACAACTACTTCACCAACAAACGCGAGATCCTCGACGCGGCCATTGATTTCGGGCTGGAGTCACTCGGTCCGCAGCTGACGCCGCCGTCCGAGCCGGCCACCACCCTCGACGAGTTCCTGGACGCGATGACGGCCCCGCTGCGGGCCCTGCACGAATTCGCGGTGACCAACAACCGGCTGGTGTCATTAATCGTGTTCGACGCCGCCGCCATCGACGATGCCCTGACCGACCGGGTCATCAAGATCGTCGAAGGCGTCGCCCAGGACTGGCAGCACCAGATCGAGCACGGGGTGCAGGCCGGGTTCCTGCGGCCCGGACTGGACACCCAGGTGCTCGGCGAGGTCATGGTCGCCATGAGCCTGGTGGTGCTGTTACCGGCCCAGGGCGGCGCGCCGCTGCCCGGCGGACTCGATCATGTCATCGCCCAGATCGCCGACTTTCTGCGGGCCGGGCTGGGGGCCGGTCAGTCGGCCTGATCGGCCGGCAACAACGTCTCGTCGGGATCGACCACCACCCCGCGTCCGGCCGCGGTTGCCGACAGCGCGCCCCACAGGAACGTCGTCAATTGTTCGACCAGCGCGTCCTTGCCGATCGTCGGCGTATTCAGCCAGCGCAGCACCCCCAGCGCCACCGCCCCGAGGGCGGCGTCGACGGCGTACTCCAGATCGGCGTCGTCGCCGCCGCGGGCGCGGATCACGCCGGCCCAGACCGCCACCGTGGCGTCCGAGAGCGGCCGGCCGCCGTCGATCAGGTCCGCCGCCGACCGCTCGTCCCGGAAATGGGAGCCGACCAGAAATCGGAAGACATTGGGGCGCTCGTCCACCAGATCGACATACGCGGTCAACGCCGAACGGACCATCTGCTGCGCGGTGCCGGCCACGTCGAACCGCGGCACCACCCGCTCGATGATCAACTCCTGCACCCGCTCGGCGACCGCGGCGAACAGCGTGTCCTTGTCGTCGAAGAACCGATACAGCTTGGGCCGCGGCACTCCCGCGGTCTTGACGACGTCGTCGATGGACAGGTCCGGCCCGTACTCCTCGATCGCGCGCAGCGTCGCCTCGATCAGTTCGGCCCGCACCGCGGCTCGGTGCTCGCGCCAGCGATCCACCCGGGCGTCCCCGGTTAACGCGGGCAGCCGCCCGCGTCCAGACGCTGCCTCCGTCGACACCTGGCCATCGTAATTCACCGCCACGGTCCGCCGGCCGGCGCAAACCGTCCGCGCGCCGCGGGTGACCGCCGCCGCGCTTGACAGATTGACACATCAGTCCGATTATTTGTCGGGATCGGTGAGTTCGGCAAATCCCTACCCGGCGGAAGGAACACGGTGCACCCAAACCGCGTCCCCAACTACGAGGTGGCCATCATCGGCGCCGGCTTCGGCGGCATCTGCGCGGCGGTCAAACTACGCGAGATCGGTGTGCACGATTTCGTGATCATCGACCGCGACGAGGGGTTCGGCGGCACCTGGCTGCGCAACACCTACCCCGGGGTGGGCGCGGACATCCCGACGGTCGCCTACCAGTTCTCCTTCGCCCCCAAGGCAGACTGGCGGCGGTTCTTCGCCAGCGGCGACGAGATTCAGCGGTACCTGCTCGATTTGGCTGCCACGCATGGGCTTTACCGCCACGCCCGGTTCAACACCTGTGTGCAGCGGGAGGTCTTCGATGACGATAACCACCTGTGGCGGTTGCACCTCGCCGACGGCGACGTGATCACCGCGCGATTCGTGATCAGCGCGATCGGCGCCTACATCAACCCGAAAACTGAGCCCGACATCCCCGGGCGGGACACGTTCGCCGGGCCGGTGCTGATTCCCTCGCGGTGGCGACACGATCTCGACCTGCGCGGGAAACGGGTCGGCATCATCGGTGTCGGCAGCTCCACCGTGCAGATCGCCCCGTCGATCGCCGGTGACGTGGCCCAGCTCGACGTCTACCAGCGCACCCCGCAGTGGTACTTCCCCAAGCCCGATTTCCGCTACCCTGCCCTGCTGCGGCGGCTGCTGGCCCGGCGCCGGTTCGCCAACGCGCTGAACTGGATCGCGTTGCTGTTCATCGAGACCGGCCTGCGGGTGTTGATCTACACGCCTCGGCCGCTATTCCGGGTGGGCGCAGCCGTTTTCGACCGGGTCGCGCTGCTGGGATACCTGGGCTGGCTGCGCCTCAAGGTGCGCGACCGCACGGTGCGACGCCAGCTGCGCCCCCGGTTCGGCGCCGGCTGCACCCGCGGCACCCTCGGCGGCGACTACCTGCCCACGTTCAACCGGCCCAACGTGCGGCTGATCAGCACCGGCATCGATCGCATCACCCCCGACGGCATCGTCGATTCCACCGGGGTGCACCGCCCGATCGACGTCCTGGTGCTGGCCACCGGCTACGAGATGTTCTCCGACCCGGAGACCTACCGCACGGGAACCGTGGTGGGCAGCAACGGGTTCGATTTAGCCGAGTTCTACCACCGCGAGGGCCTGCAGGCCTACCAGAGCGTGACGGTGCCGCAGCTGCCGAACCGGTTCATGATGGTCGGGCCCTACTCCTGGACCGGAACCAGCTTCCACTACATCCTGGAGAACGCGATGCGCCACATCGCCGCCGTGCTCCAGCTGGCCCGCGAGCGGGACGCGACGCGCGTCGAGGTCAGCTGGGCGGCACTGCACCGCTTCCAAGCGGGTCTGCGGCGCAGCGGCGCCAACCTGCAGCGCTATTTCACCGTGAACTGCGCGGGTTCCAACAGCTATTTCATCAACTCGCACGGGGACACCCCGTATGTGCGGCCGTGGACGGTGCTGCAGTCCCGTCGGCGCAGCGTGCGATTCCCGGTATCCGACTACACGTTCGGCCGGCTGGCCGTGCCGGCGTTGGAGGTCGAGCATGCGGTTTGACGCCATCGCGATCACCGCCCACGGCGCCGACGAGTTCTTTGCCACCGCACCGTTCGTCACCCATGTGCGACGGACGTTCGCGGCGCCGCCGAAACAGGTTTGGGGGGTTATCGCCAGCAGTCGGATGTGGTCCTGGCTGCCGACCGTGTGGGGCTGCCGCTACCCGGTAGCCACCGAACCCGCGGCCGGCGTGGTCCGCGATTTCCAGATGCACGTGCACAAATGGCTGGTGTTCGCCCAACACGAGCAACTCATCGAGTTCGATGCGTCGCGCATGCTGATGCGCTATACCGCGATCGACGCCACCTTGCCGGTGTTCGGCTCGTGGTGCGAGGAATACCGCGTCGAACCGGCCGGCGCCGGCGCGACGGTGGACTGGACGCTGGCCTGCGCGCCGCGCTATCTGCGCCGGATCCCGGGCATACGGTTTGCGCTGCGGCCGCTGGCGGCCCTGCTGCGGCCGGTGTTTTGGTTCGGCCTGGGCGGCCTGGAACGGGAGCTGCCCGCGCATGCCCCGCCCGCGCACACTGCTGGAAACCGATAACAGCCAAACCAGAAAGACCGCCCATGAAACCGCAGTACACCGTGGCCGTGATCGGCGCCGGACCGGCCGGCATCGGCGCGGGTGTCCGGCTGCTCGACGCCGGCATCGACGATTTCGTCATCCTGGAGCGGGCGGCCGAGCCGGCCGGCAGCTGGCGGGACAACGACTACCCGGGCATCGGGGTGGACGTGCCCAGCTTCACCTACCAGTACTCGTTCGCCAAGAACCCCAACTGGTCCCGGATGTTCCCGACCGGCGCAGAGGTCAAGGCCTACCACTGCGGCGTCGCCCGCGAGCACGGCCTGTACCCGCACCTCCGCTTCGGGATGGGCGTGGCCACCGAGCGCTGGGATCACGACGCCGGATGCTGGCGGCTGCGCACCGAGTCCGGCGACGAGATCACCGCCCGGTTCGTGCTCAGCGCCGTCGGCGCCTTCATCAATCCCAAAACCGACCCGGGCATCCCCGGGTTCGACACCTTCGCCGGCAAGATCCTGCGGCCCACCGACTGGGACCACGGCTACGACCTGCACGGCAAGCGGGTCGGGGTGATCGGCACCGGCGCGAGTTCGGTCCAGATCACCCCGGCCATCGCCCCGCGGGTGCGGTCGCTGACCGTTTTTCAGCGCACCCCGGTGTGGTGCTGGCCCAAGCCGGATTTCGCGATCGGGCCGCGGCTGCGCCCGATCTTGGGCCGACCCGCGACCCAGGCGCTGCTGTTCGCGGCGGCGCTGCTGCTGGTGGAGACCGCCACCCGGCTGCTGGTGTACACGCCGCCGCCGATCGCGAAACCGGCGGCGGCGCTGATGGATTCCGGGGCGCGCGCCGTGTACCGCGGGTATCTGCGGGCCGCCGTGCGCGACCGGCGCACCCGGCGGGCCCTGACACCGCGGTACGGCTTGCTGGCCAAGCGGCCCACGCTATCCAACAGCTTCCTGCAGGCGTTCAACCGCGACAACGTCGACCTCGTCGACGCCGCGATCACCGAGATCACCGCCCGCGGGGTGCGGACCGCCGACGGGCGGGAGCACGAACTGGACGCGTTGGTGGTCGCGGTGGGCTACGAGCTGTTCTCCGACCCGGAAACGTACAAGACGGGCATGGTCGTCGGCGTGGACGGCTTCGACCTCGGCGCGTTCTACGCCACCCACAGACTGCAGGCCTACGAAAGCGTCGCCGTGCATGGCCTGCCGAACCGCTGGGTGCTGGTCGGCCCGTACTCCTGGACCGGCACCGGCTGGCATTTCATGGTGGAATCCTCGGCGGCACACGCGGTTCGCGCCATCGGCGAGGCGCGCCGTCGTGGCGCGCAGGTGGTGGAAGTCACCGCCGAGGCGCAGCGGCGCTACCACGCGAAGATCACCCGCCAGGGCCGCAACATCCAGCACTACTTCGGGGTCCGCAACAAGGGGCTGCGCACCTACTACGTGAACTCCCAGGGCGATATGCCCTACATCCGGCCCACCACCGCGCTGCAATCCCGCCGGGCCGCGACCAGCTACCCGTTTGCGGACTACACCTGGCGGCCGGCGCGGGCGGCGGACACCGAGTCGACCCTGGTCACCCAGATGGGAGAGGTCGGATGAGCGGGGCGTACCCCAAGATCCCGGTCGCCGGGGCGGTCGTCGCGGTCACCGGTGCGGCCCGGGGCATCGGGCTGGCCACCGCGACCCGGTTCGCGCGCCGCGGGGCCACCGTCGCGCTCGGCGACCTCGACGGCGACGCCGCGCGGGCGGCCGCCGAGGCCGTCGGTCACCGCGCCCGCGGCTACCGGGTCGACGTGACCCGACCGGACAGCTTCGCGACGTTTCTCGACGCGGTGGAGAACGATTGCGGCCCGATCGACATCCTGGTCAACAACGCCGGCATCATGCCGATCGGCGCATTCCTGGACGAACCCGACGCGGTGACCCGGGCGTGCTTCGAGGTCAACGTCTTCGCCCACCTGACCGCCGCACGGATCCTCGCCCCGCGGATGATCGCCCGCGGCCGCGGGCACATCGTCAACGTCACCTCCGCGGCCGGCAAGATCCATTCGGCCGGGCTGGCCGGCTACACGGCGTCCAAACACGCCGCCACCGCGTTCAGCCGCAGCCTACGCGAGGAACTGCGCTGCCACGGGGTGTCGGTGACCGCGGTGCTGCCGTCGGCGATCAACACCGAGCTGGTGGACGGAATCCCGTTGGGCGCCATCCGGCTCGGTGTGCTGCCGCCCAGCGTGGTGGCACGCCGGATCGAGTCGACGCTGCGGCGCCGGCCACCGCTGGCCGGGGCGCCGATCGGGCTGGCCACCCTGCTGAACCTGGCGAACCTGGTCCCGGAACGGCTGTGGCTGACCGGTCGGCGCCTGGTCAATGCCGACCGCACCCTGGGGCCGATCGACCGTGCCGCCCGCGCGCAATACGACGCACGCATCGCCGCCAATACCCACCCGATCAGCGCGGAGCCCAGCACATGACGACCACGACCCAACCGCACCCCGACACCGTCGCGCGGCGCCAGCCGCCGGACATGCTGGTGGCCATCATCGGCGCCGGGGTCGGCGGGCTCGGCGCCGCGATCCAGCTGCAGCGCGCCGGCTACACCGACTACACCATTTTCGAGCGGGCCGGCGACGTCGGCGGCACCTGGTATGCCAACCGCTACCCCGATGTGGCAGTGGACATTCCGGGTATTGTGTACCAGTTCTCGTTCGAGAAGTACCCGTGGTGGTCGCGGACCTTCCCCAAGGGTGCCGAGGTGCGCGGGTACATCACCCACCTGGTCGACAAATATCGGCTCCGCGACCACCTCCGGCTAAACACCGAGGTGATGCGCCGCGACTGGGACGAGGACAACCACGTCTGGGTGCTGACGCTGGATGACGGCTGCACCGTCACGGCGCGCTTCGTGATCACCGCGACCGGCGCGTTCGTCGAGCCGCGGGTTCCGGATATCCCGGGCCTGGAAGACTTCACCGGCACGGTGATCCAGACCCAGCGTTGGGACGACGATTTCGACCCGGCCGGCAAGCGGATCGCGGTGATCGGCACCGGCGCGACCGCGATCCAGGTGGTCCCCCAGCTGGCCAAGACCGCGGCCCGACTCGACGTCTACCAGCGCCGCGCGATCTGGGTCTTCGCCAAACCCGATTTCGCGATCCCCAAAGCCGTGCAGGCCGCATTCCGGGCGGCGCCGTTTCTGCAGACGCTGATTCGCGGTGTCGTCGCCGCGGTGGTGGAGATCGGCCTGGTCGCTATCACCGTCTACGGCAAGCAGATCACGCCGCTGGCCCACCTTCCGGCGTGGGCGTGCCGGGCCTACCTGTTCACCCAGGTGCGCGACCGGGAGCTGCGCAAAAAGCTCACCCCGCGTTACGGATTCGGGTGCAAACGCCCCAGCGTGTCGAATGTGTACTACAGGGCCTTCACCCGGGACAACGTTGCGCTCATCACCGATCCCATCGAGCGGGTGACGGCCACCGGGATCCGCACCCGGGCCGGCACCGAACGCGACATCGACGTGCTGGTGCTGGCGACCGGCTTCGAAATGTCCAACAGCCCACTGGTTTATCGGCAGCGGCCGGTCAAGGGCCGGGACGGCTTCGATTTGGCCACCTTCTACGAGTCACAGCGGGCCGCCGCCTATGAGGGGGTGTCGATGCCCGGGCTGCCCAACACCTTCATGGTGTTCGGGCCCTACGCCTGGTCGGGCAGTTCCTGGCATGTCATGGTCGAAAACGCCGCACGGCACGCGCTGCGGGTGATCGGGGAAACACTGCGCCGCGGCGCGACCGCGGTGGAGATCTCCCCGGAGGCCAACGAGCGGTTCCATCGGTTCGTCGACCGCCGCGGCTCGGAGACGTTGATGCACGGACGCGCCTGCGTGGACGCCAACAGCTACTACATCGACAAAAACGGCGACTTCTCGTTCCTGCGGCCCACCACGGCCTACCAGGCCACCCGGGCCTCGAAGACGTTCGACCTCGACGACTATCGCTACGACCCGTGACCCGCGGGTGACGGGTGTCCGCGCGGCACCCGCACCGCGCCACGAGGTTGACTAAAAGAGGGTGTGACAGAGCCCACAGGGCTATGGTTTACTCATCCGAGTGACATATCAGTCACCTAATTCTAGAAGCCGGGCACGCGAAGCGAGGGGGCGTATGTCGTTGGTTGCCGGAAGACCGGCCGAACCCGCCGATGACGCGTCGCCGGACGTGGTCCGATTCCCGGGACCCGGTGCGCCGTCGGTCCTGTTGGCGGGGTTGCTGGCAACCTTTGTGCGGCCGGTGATCGCGCTGTTCGCCCGCTTCCCCGAGGCGTGGTGGCCCGTCGGCTGGGTGGATCGGGCGGCGATGCTGCTGCCGCGGCCGCGCCGGGTGTCCCGCCGCCCGGTGGCCCTGCCGTACTGTCGCGCCGAGTTGCTGACGCCGACGGCGACGTCGGGCGACTCCGGGTCGGCGATCCTCTACCTGCACGGCGGTGGCTTCATCGTCTGCGGGTTGCACACGCACCGCCGGTTGGCCGCCGACGTGGCGTACGCCGCGGGCCGGCCGGCCCTGGCGATCGGCTACCGGCAGTTACCGCACCATGGGCTCGGCGAAGCCCTCGCGGACGCCGTCGACGGATTCCGTGCCCTCACCGCGCGGGGCTATACGCCGGCCGACATCAGCGTCGTCGGCGACTCGGCCGGCGGCTACCTGGCCGTCGCCACCGCGCTGACCGTCGCCCGGCTGGGCCTGGGCCGACCCGGCGCCGTCGTGCTGATGTCCCCGATGACCTCGGTCGATCCCGACCTGCCCGCCGCGGATGGTGCGCATGACCCGCTACTGACCGGATCGACCGTGCGCGCGCTCAGCCACAAGCTGGCCGCCAAGCCCGCTCCGCCCGGCATCTCGCTCCCGCTACCGCGGTTGGCGCACGAGGATCTGAGCGACCTGCCGCCCACGCTGATTCAGGTCGGCACCCGCGAGGTGCTCCGCGACGGCGCCGAGGAGCTCGCGACCCGCATCGCCGCCGCCGGGGTGCCGTGCACACTGCAGATCTGGGACGGCCAGTTCCATGTGTTTCAGGCTGCCGCACCCGTGCTGGCGCCGGCCCGTGCGGCGGTATCGGAAATCGGGGCGTTCTTGCGCACCACCCCAACTGGGATCGGCGACGCGGGAGCCCGTCGTTGAGTCCAGGCACCCGCGTAGCACCCACCGCCGCATCTGCGGGGGTGGCCGAGCCCGAGGTCGAGGCGGCTGCGGAGGCCGCCGTCGCGGCCGTCGCCGACGAGGCACCCGCACCGGCCGCGGCCGCCGATGCGGGCGCCCGGGTGGTGGCGCTGGGCAGACCGCTGCGGTTCGCCGTCACGCAAACCGACTCGTCGTTGCAAACCCTGGGCCGCTTCCTGGATCTGGCCGCCCAGTCCGTCACCTTCCTCGTCGCCGACCTGACCCGGCTGCGTCATCCCTGGCGCGACACCATCAACCAGGCCTGGTTCATCGTCAGTGTCACCGCGATCCCGGCGTTGCTGGTCTCCATCCCCTTCGGGGTGATCGTGGCCGTGCAGGTGGGCAGCCTCATCGCGCAGGTCGGGGCGACCTCGATCTCCGGCGCGGCCGGTGGGCTGGGGGTGATCCGGCAGGGCGCCCCGATCGTCGCCGCGCTGCTGTTGGGCGGGGCGGCCGGGTCGGCGGTGACCACCGACCTGGGCGCGCGCACCATCCGCGAAGAGGTCGACGCGCTGCGGGTAATGGGTATCAATCCGGTGCAGCGGCTGGTCACCCCGCGGCTGGCGGCGATCGTGTTCGTGGCGCCGGTGTTGTGTTTTTTCATCATCTTTATGGGGCTGGGCGCCGGATACCTGATCAACGTGGGCTTCCAATCCGGCACCCCGGGCAGCTATATCGCCTCGTTCGCCTCGTTCGCCAGCGTCGCCGACGTGGTGGTGGCGCTGGGGAAAACCTGGCTGTTCGGCGTGGTGGTGATCCTGGTGGCCTGCCAACGCGGCCTGGAGGCGCACGGCGGCGCCCGCGGCGTGGCCGACGCGGTCAACGCCGCCGTGGTCATCGGGGTGGTGGCGGTGTTCATCCTCAACGTGGTGATCACCCAGCTGGTCACGATGTTCATGCCCACGAGGATCGGCTGATGGCCACCCCGTCCCGGCACCTGCCCCACGGTCTGCCCGCGGCGCTGCGGGTGTCGGTGGCGGTCACCGACGTCCCGATGTCCCTATTGGATCGCCTCGGCCACCAGATCACCTTCCTGGCACAGGTACTCGGCGCGATTCCGCGCACCCTGATGAACTATCGACGGCAAACCGGGGCGCTGCTGGTCGACATGATCTGGGGCAACGGCTCGCTGATCGTGGGTGGCGGAACCATCGGCGTGCTGGTGTTTTTGGGTGCCGCGGTCGGCGGATCGGTGGGCATCGAAGGGTATTCGGCGCTGAACATGGTCGGGATGGGGCCGCTCACCGGGTTCATCTCCGCCTATGCGAACACCCGGGAGATGGCACCGATGATCGCCGCGATCGGTTTCGCGGCCCAGGCCGGCACCCGGATGACCGCCGAGATCGGGGCGATGCGCATCTCGGAGGAGATCGACGCGCTGGAGGCCCAGGCGATCCGGTCGGTCCCGTTCGTGGTGACCACCCGGGTGATCGCCGGGATGATCACCATCGTTCCGCTGTACCTGTTGACGCTGGTGCTCAGCTACCTGTCCTGCGCGCTGGTGGTGAACGTGGTGCACGGCCAGTCCTCGGGCACCTACTACCACTATTTCGACTCGTTCATCCAGCCGTCCGATGTGCTGTTCTCGGTGTGCAAGGCGGCCATCTTCGTCACGCTGATCATCGCCATCCACGGCTACCAGGGCTACTACGCCAGCGGCGGGCCCGAGGG